>JARRQQ010000097.1:0-9505 GCA_037381725.1 Sedimentisphaerales bacterium | reverse complement strand
GTCAACGAGGTCTTCGACTTGCTCGTTCAGCTCGACGCGGAATCCGAGGCGCTCGATTTTCCCTTGATCTACGCCTCAGCGCGGGAAGGATGGGCCACGACGGACCTCGAAAAGCGAACCGGCAACATGCAGGCGATCTTCGAGGCTATCATTCACCATGTCCCCAGCCCGCAGGTGATCTCTGACGCTCCGCTGCAAATCCTGGTGACGAGCCAGGAGTATTCGGATTACGTCGGTCGGATCGCCATCGGCAGGGTGTTCGCCGGACAGGTGAGCGAAGGCCAGAGAGTCACGGTCATTGATAGGAACGGCCTTCACACGCAACAGAAGATTGCGCAAATCCATCAGTTTCACGGACTTGGCCGCAAGCAGGTTTCGAGCGTTCAGGCGGGTGACATTTGTGCGATCTCGGGGCTCGATCCGATTGAGATCGGCGACACGATTGCCTGTGCGGATAAACCGTCGAGGCTTGCCGTGATCGCCGTGGACGAGCCGACGATGACCATGACGTTCCGGGTCAACGACGGGCCGTTCGCGGGCAGGGACGGCAAGTACGTCACGAGCCGGCAGATCGGCGACAGGCTGAACAAGGAGCTTCAGCAGAACGTTGCGCTGCGGGTAGATCCCGGGCGGACGCCCGAGGAATTCAACGTTTCGGGCAGGGGGCTGATGCATCTTGGGATTCTGTTAGAGACGATGCGGCGGGAAGGGTATGAAATCTGCGTCGGCAAGCCGAACGTTATCTTGCGTCAGATCGAGGGCCGGCGTCACGAGCCGATTGAATTGCTGGTGGTGGATTGCCCGCTGGATTGCCAGAATTCCGTGATGAGTCTTCTGGGCGAAAGACGAAGCGAGATCGTCAAAATGGACGCCAAGAGCGGTGCGAGCGACTTCATTCACATGGAATTTATGATTCCGTCGCGCGGGTTGTTCGGCCTTCACGCCCGGGTGATGAACGCGACGCAGGGCAGGGCGATCATGCACCATACCTTCGAGCGCTATGAGCCGATGCGGGGCACCATACCGCAGCGAAAGGCCGGCGTCATGATTGCGACGACGACGGGGCAAGTAACCGCCTACGCGCTGGATGCGCTCTACGACCGTGGGTTCTTTTTCGTCGAGCCGGGCGAGAACGTCTACGAAGGCCAGGTCGTCGGTGAGCACTGCAAGGACAACGATATCCCCGTGAACGTAGCCAGGGGCAAGCAGCTCACGAACATTCGAGCCGCCGGCAAAGACGACGCCGCGAAGGTGCGTCCGGCCAGAAAGATGAGCCTCGAGCTGGCGATGGAATACATTCAGGAGGACGAGCTTGTCGAGATTTGCCCCGGCTCGATCCGGCTTCGCAAACGCCTGCTTAAAGAGACCGACCGTCGTCGCCAGGCACGCCGTTCGTAGTGTGCCCGTAAGGGCATATTGAGGGAACGCCTCACGGCGTCACTACGAACCAATCCTCAACACTCGATCCAATTCGTCCAGACTGACCCTCGACGTGACGTCCAGGCTGACGGGCGTCACCGAGACGACGCGTTCGACGACGAGAGCGTGGACGTCGGTTCCCGGCTCCGGCGACGAAGCGGACGGGTCGATTCCCGTCTTCATGTCGTGGACCCGGCTCTCGACGCCGGGATTCGGCAAGATTCGCGAGTAGTAGGGCCGGCGAGCAAGCCGGGTCAGACGCCACGGCGTTCGTTCGGTGGCGCTGTCGGGGACATCGACTTTCAAAGCATCGACGTCGAACGGCGTTTGCGTCGAGAGCAATAGTTCGGCGAAGAGTTTGAGAAAGAACCCTGAGACGCGCCAATCCTGCTCCGTATAGTTGCGGTGCGAATAGACGTCGGTCTGCTTGGAGATGGCCAGGGCCGGGACGCCCCGGATCGCCCCTTCGAGGGCGGCCCCGACGGTTCCCGACGTGCCGATGCCGATGCTCAGGTTCTCCCCGTAGTTGATCCCGGCCACGACCAGATCGGGATTCCTGTCCGGGAACAGTACGTCCAAGCCGTGCCTGACCGCCACAGCCGGGCTGCATTCGCAACCGTAGGCCCGGACTTTCTTCCCGCCAACCTCGAACGCCAAAGGTACCAGGACGGCGTTGGGTTCGGCGCAATAGCTTCGTCCCATTGACGTCTGCTGCTTGAACGGGGCGACCACAGTCACGTCGCCTAATGCGAGCAATACCTCAACCGCCGCGCGAAGTCCCGGCGAATATATTCCATCATCACTCGTTACAAGTATTCTCGTTGATTTCATCGACTCTCCAGTTTCTGTTCGTATTTTCCAATAGCTCGCAGTAACATTTCCGCTGCTCCCTCAATAGTCAATCGTCACTAGTCGATGGTCAATCTCAGGCCTCGGGCGCCGTTCTGAGGGCTTCGATGTTCTTGGCGGCGCCGCTGACCAGGAGGGTGTCACCTTCGCGGAAGGTGTAGGCGGCGTTTGGCGTGACGAAGCGGGGCTCACCGTGCTCGACCCTCTCTTTGACGATGAACACCGAAATGTGATAGCGCGTGCGCAGCATCAGATCGCTCAGTCGTTTGCCCGCCATCCATGCGGGGACCTCGATCTCCGCTACGACACTGTCGCCGCCGACGTGCAGCATGTGGGATTTGTCGTGGGCGGTAATCCGGGCGCCCAATTCGATGGTAATATTGCGATTGGCCACCTCCTGGTTGTACTGACGCATGATGTCGCCCATGATGACCGAGCCGACCAGCCGCTGCTGGGCGTCCACGACGGGCAGACGGTCGAAGCCCGTCTCGGCAAAACGGTCCACCACCGCGTCCAGCGTCTGCGTGGCCGGCACCGGCGCGAGGGTTTGCTTGAAGTCCACGATCTGATGGACGTCCATTAAATCCCGTGGGTGA
Source organism: Sedimentisphaerales bacterium (assembly GCA_037381725.1). Classification (GTDB taxonomy): domain Bacteria; phylum Planctomycetota; class Phycisphaerae; order Sedimentisphaerales; family Anaerobacaceae; genus JAFGTG01. The sequence goes on along the minus strand of JARRQQ010000097.1, from coordinate 6,641 downwards.
CTCAGGACGTGCTTGAGGTCCAGCAGGGAAATCGCGCCTGTGAACCGCTCCTTCTCATCGACTGTGAAGAAGACGTTGCGATGGACCTCCAGAGCCAGCCGGACCAGAGAATCGAACGGCGCGCTCTCGCGGATCGAGGCCTCGTCGTGGCGCAGCACGTCCTTGACGGCGATGGCGCGGAGGATGTTGAGGTCCTCGCCGTGGTGTGCACGGATTCCGCGGCGGTGGAGCTTCTCGGTATAGATGGACTCGGGGCTGAGCTTCCGGGAGACGAACGTGGCCATCACGACTGTGAACATCAGCGGCAGGATGATGCCGTACTCGTTCGTCAGCTCGAACAGGATGATGATAGCTGACAGTGGCGCCAGGGTGCACGCCCCGTTGACGGCCGCCATGCCGACCAGAGCATACGCGCCTGTCGAGGCGGTCACGTCGGGGAAGAGACGGTTGACGACGGTGCCGAAAGCGCCGCCTAACATCGCGCCGACGAACAGCGACGGAGCAAAGATGCCGCCGGAACCGCCCGAGCCGATAGTCACGGACGTTGCAAGGATCTTCAAGACGACCAGGAGCAGCATGATCCCGAGCACGAGCCGTCCGTCGAAGAGCACTCGAATTGTGTCGTAACCGACGCCCATGATGTGCGGATAGACCAGGGCGGTCACGCCGACCAGCAGTCCACCGGAGGCCGGGCGTACCCACTGCGGGATTCTGGTTTTTTCGAACAGGTCGTCGGCGCCGTAGAGGCACTTCGTGAAGAGGAAGCCCACGCCGCCGGCGATCAGACCGAGAATCAGATAGAGGCCGAATTCCCAGTGGGAGACCATGACGAACTGAGGCAGGGCGAATTCGGTGATGTTGCCGTGGAAGTGCCGAGTGATGGCGGTGGCGGCGACCGCTGAAACGAGAATCGGCGTAAATGACGTCAGACCGAAGTCCGAGACGATCAGCTCCAGGGAGAACAACGTCCCAGCGATGGGGGCGTTGAACGTCGCGGCGATGCCGGCCGAGACTCCGCAACCGACGAGCGTCTTGAGCCGGGCGGGACGCACGCGCAGCAACTGCCCCGCCGTGGAGGCGATGGCCGCACCGATCTGGACGATGGGACCTTCCCGGCCCACCGAGCCGCCCGTGCCGATACTGATAGCCGACGCCAGACTCTTGACGAAGACGACGACGGGACGAATGACGCTGTTGCGCGTGATGACCGCGATCATCACCTCGGGGACGCCGTGACCGCGGGCTTCGCGCGCGAAGAAGTAGATCAGCGGACCGACGATGACGCCGCCCAGCGCGGGCATCAGGAGCCGGCGATACCACGCGACGCCCAGGAGCGACCCCGGCGCCATGTCCGGCGTCGCCCAGAGAAAATCCTGGAGCGAGAAGATCAGCCTTTTGAACAGCAGCGCGCCGAAGCCGCCGAGAATACCCACCACCGCCGCGAGAATCAGCGTCTCCGTCGCCGGGGTCAGCTTCAAATAGCGCGTAGCAAGTTGTCGCTCAATCCAAAATCTCTTCATATACAACCATTGCAAGGACGATTATCTTGTCCGGGGGATTATAATGCCGGGCGTGCTGGCGGTCAAAGACGCGGAGGAAATATCTGCCCGGTGGGGGAAGGCGGGCCACATCACCGGAGAACACGTGACGTGCTCGCGCCGTATCAATAGCCGGAACGGATGTGGCGAATAAGGATGGCAATCCTTCAGCGCTCCGGCTATCATGCCGTTCAAGAGTTCGACCCGCCGTGCTGCACACTTGGCGAGCAGATCAGGCGGGTGCAGATTGGCATAGGAATTTTTTTGGATTGGCCTATGGATAATAGACAACTTCTGTATGACATCAGTGAGTTGAACAATCTCTTCCGGGAGAGTGCCAGTATCCAGACGCTGCTGGATAAGACGGTAGAGATGGTCGCCTCTCATACCCGCTCGGACGTCTGCTCGGTGTACCTCTACAACAGTGAGAATCGCGAGCTGATCCTGAGCGCGACGAAGGGCCTGAACCCGGAGTCCGTGGGGAAAGTCCGGCTCAAGTTAGGTCAGGGCCTGACGGGTCTCGCCATGAAAGAGCTGCGGACGGTCCGTGAGAAGGACGCCGCCCGCAACCCGAATTTCAAATTCTTCCCGGGCATTTTCGAGGAGCGCTACAAGTCGTTTCTCGCGGTGCCCATCGCCCGCGGCATCTCGCGGATCGGCGTCCTCGTGCTCCAGCGCAAAGACGACCGGTGTTTCGACGATTCCGACGTCACGGCGTTGAAGGCGGCGGCCTCGCAGCTCGCCAATATCATCGAGAACGCCCGCTTCCTGATGGCGATGCACGAGCCGCACGAGCAGGCGACGGCCGCGGGTCTGCCGGAGGGGATCGAGTTCGTCCGGGGACAGGTGGCGTCGGAAGGCTTTGCGTACGGCCCCGCCACGGTGATGGACAGGAAGAAAAACCTCTTCTCGCTCATGCACCGGGAGTTCGACCGGACGTATACGCTGGAAGATTTTCACCAGGCCATCGCCAAGACGGCCGACGAGCTGGAGGAGCTGCAGGAACGGGTCGGGCAGAAACTCTCGGACGCCGCTTCACTGATCTTTGCGGCGCATCTGGTGATCCTCAAGGACAAGTATTTCGTCGGCGGGGTGACGAAGCTGATCGAGAGCGGCGTCAATCCACCGGCGGCCGTCATGCGGGTCGCCAGGGAATACATGGAGACTTTCGCGAGCAGCTCCAGCTCGTACATGCAGGAGAAGACGCAAGACATCGAGGACCTCATGGTCCGGCTGATGGGTCACCTTCTCAGTGAGGCCGAGAAGCTCGACGGGCTGAAGGGCCGGGTCGTCTTGGCCCGGGAGCTTTTCCCGTCCGATCTGCTTATCCTCTCGTCGGAAGAGGCGGCCGGGATCGTCCTGGTCGGAGGCACCGTGACGTCGCATCTATCCATCCTCGCCCGCTCGCTGCGGATCCCGATGGTCGTCACGCATACGTACGAGCTTCTCGATCTTTCCGACAACACGCCCGTTCTGGTCGACGCCGAAATCGGGAACGTGTACGTCGATCCCTCCGACGAGGTACGGGAGCGGTTCGAGTCGCAGCAGGAGGCCAGGCGGGCGCTTGCAGAGCAGCGACACATGATGCAGCCGGCCACGTTGACGCGGGACGGCACGCGAGTGCATCTGATGGCCAATATCAATCTTCTGGCCGACTTGAAAGTCGCGTGCGACTTGCAGTGCGAGGGCGTCGGACTGTACCGGACGGAATTTCCGTTCATGGTTCGCAGAAATCTGCCGACCGAGGCGGAACAATTCATGATCTACAGCACGCTCGTCGAGATGATGGAGGGAAAGCCCGTGACGTTCCGAACGCTCGACGTCGGGGGCGACAAGGCTCTGTCTTATTACCATGACGTCAAGGAGCAGAATCCGGCGCTGGGCCTGCGCTCGATCCGATTCTCGCTCCAGAACAAATCAGTCTTCGCCGAGCAGGTTCGGGCGATGCTCCGCGCCGGCGCGGGAGCGGATTTGCGGATTATGTTTCCCATGATCTCGTCGCTGGACGAGTTCTTCGAGGCGCGCGACGTGGTGCTCGAATCGCTGGAGACGTTAGGCAAGCGAGGCGTCGAACACAATGCCCGGCCGAAACTCGGCATGATGGTCGAACTGCCCTGCGTGGTGGACCTGATCGACGACTTCGCCAAGGAGGCGGAGTTCTTCTCGATTGGAACGAACGATCTGGTCCAGTTCATGCTCGGTGTGGACCGGACGAACGAGAACGTAGCCGGTTCTTATCTGCCCTATCATCCCTCGGTGCTGCGCGCGTTGAAAAAGATCGTCACGTCGGTCAATCGGGCCGGCCGGGAAATCTCGATATGCGGGGACATGGCCAGCCGGGAGCCGTACTTGCCCTTCCTGCTGGGGATCGGCGTCCGGACTCTCAGTATGGACCCGAACTACCTGCCGCGGGTACAAGAGGCGATATCCAATATCGACCTGGCCGAGGCCGAGGGGATCGCTGAGATGATGCTGTCCCAGGCCAGAATCGGGGACGTGGCCCAGACGTTGAATCTGGCCGGCGTCAAGACTTAGCTCCGGTTGGCAGAAGGATATCCAGGCGTCAATGAGAAAGGAGTCGTCATGGCAAAGTTGAACGTGGGGAACAAAGCCCCGTCGTTTTCGCTGTCGGACCAGGATGGCAAGCCCGTTTCGCTCTCTGATTTCAAGGGCAAAAAGCTCTTGTTGTACTTTTATCCAAAAGCAGATACGCCCGGCTGTACGAAACAAGGGTGCAGCGTCCGGGACGCATCTAAAGAGCTGAAGAAACTCGGTGTGGCCGCTGTGGGGATCAGCCCGGATGAGCCGTCCAGACAGAAGAAATTTGACGACAAATACAGCCTCGGTTTTCCTTTGTTATCCGATCCCGATCATAAGGTTGCAAAAGCGTACGGAGCCTGGGGAAAGAAGTCCATGTATGGAAAGACGTATGAGGGGATTATCCGCTCGTCATTCGTGATCGACGGAACGGGCAAAATCATTCAGGCTTCCTATAAAGTCAAACCGTTGGACACTGTCCCCAACGCCACGAAAGTTTTGACCTAATTGGTCTTCGATTTTACTGGAAGCAAAGGTCATTTTTGGCCCACAAACACGGTTTTCTTGCGGGCGTCGGCGGGCTAAAGAAAATTTTCTATGAAGTTTTCCTTTTTTTCCTTGAACCACCTACAAATGTAGGATATTCTATCGTTGTTACAACGACATTTGTAGGAGTAAACGATAATGGGAAAGAAGAAACTAAGAGCGATGAGCCCCACGGAGACCGAGATTCTCAGGCTAGTCTGGCGGCTCAAGGAAGCGACCGTACAAGAGGTCCGCGAGCAATTGCCCGCCGACAGAACACTGGCCTACAACACGGTTCAGACGCTGCTCTCGCGTCTCGAACAAAAAGGCTACCTGAGACACCGCGACAAGGGTAGAGCGCACGTCTTCTCGCCCCGCGTCGAGCCCCAGGAGGTCATTAAGACCACCGTGCGGGAGTTTCTGGGCCGGCTCTTCGGCGGTGACCCGAAGCCTCTCGTTCAGTTCCTTGCCGAGGACGGCAAGATCGACGAAGAGGATATCAAGAGGCTCAGGCAGTTGATTGACAAGAGAAGAAAGAAGTAGTCGATTTTTTATCGCGGAGGTTTTGACGATGGAACCGTGGCTGATCCGAATTGCAAATTATCTGCTTGCCCAAAGCTGGCAGATCGCCGTACTGACCCTCGTGGTGGCGTGTGCATCATTTTTGCTGCGGAACCGAAGCGCGCACGTCCGTTATCTTCTCTGGCTGATTGTCCTGGCTAAGGCCTTGATGCCGCCTCTGTATTCGATACCGGTAGCGGTTTTGCCTCAGCGAGCGGTGCCTGAATACATTCCTGCGCCGCCGGTGGCCGAGAGGATGACCGCCGAACATGGAACTTCTGAAACCGCAATGGCCGAAGTACCTCGACCCAGTTCCGTTCAGCCACAAGCAGCGCCGTCACGTGTAGTCCCAACGAAGCTGGCCAGACATGATACTCGTGCGTGGCTGGCCATTGGCTGGCTTGCAGGCGTTGTGGCTCTGTCGTTCTACTATCTGCTTAACGCGCTGCGCACCCAGATATGGCTTCAAAGGCGGCGCAAAGCGCTGCCGAGCGACTCGGCGCGCGACATCGAGAGCTTCTTCATGGCGAACTATGTCCGGCGCATGCCTCACGTCTGGCTGCTGGAGCGCATAAATCAGCCCTTCGTCTGGGGACTGGTGCGCGGCGGCATCTACCTGCCCACCAGGCTCTTGGACGGTAAGAACGCAAAGTTTCAGCCGAGCCTTCTGGGCCACGAGCTTAGTCACGTCGTTCGTTTGGATGCGATGGTCAATTCGCTACAGGTCATCGCCCAGACGATCTTTTGGTTCCATCCGTTTGTCTGGTGGGCGAACCGAAAGATACGCGCGGAACGCGAAAAGTGCTGCGACGAAATGACGATTGCCCGTTTCAAAGCGCCGCCCGAAGAGTACGGCGAAGCGATTGTCGAGACGCTCGGCGCCAAGTACGAACAAGCCCGGCCGGTCCCATCGCTGGCCGTCGCCGGGCAGGTCAGAAATATCGAGGAAAGGATCAAAACCATGCTAGAACCGGGAAAGAAATTCTACAAGCGTCCGACTTTGATGGCTGCAACATTTGCGCTACTGTTGGCTGTTTGCGCTGTTCCAACGACGATGGTCTTAACGGTCAGAGCCGCAACTCAACCACCGACCGGTGCGGCGGATGCCGAGCGCGTCTTCGGCAATCCAATCAATCTCGGGTCGCCTGTCAACAGTTTCGCTAACGAGTTTGGTCCCAGGATTTCCGCCGATGGGTTAGAACTCTACTTTAACTCCTATCGGCCCGGCGGTCTCGGTCAGGCGGACCTCTGGGTGACAACGAGAAAAACGAAAGCCGATCCCTGGGGTGAGCCCGTGAACCTCGGCCCCACGGTCAACAGTCCGTCGGGCGAGGGGGCACCCTGCATCTCTGCCGACGGACTCTCGCTCTACTTCAGTTCGGAGCGGCCCGGAGGGTATGGCGGTAGCGACCTTTGGGTGACGACGCGACAAACGAGGACTGCTCCCTGGGGCAAGCCGATAAACCTCGGCCCCACGGT
>JARRQQ010000096.1:0-12058 GCA_037381725.1 Sedimentisphaerales bacterium | reverse complement strand
GGGGCGAGCAGGGCCAATTCTTCTATCTCGGTCGTGTCGAAGACCGTGGGGAGTGTGTCAATTCTCGAAGAGAAAAAAAGATCGCACGTCTTGTAGACCACGCCCTTGTATTCGTAGGTGTTCGGCTGAGAGCCCAGATACTTCAGCTCTCCAAGGTCCATACCCAGCTCTTCCCGGACTTCCCTCCTTACTGCCTGCTCGGCGGTCTCGTCCGGATCGACAAAGCCTCCCGGCAGATCCAGCATTCCCTTTCGCGGCTCTCGGCATCTCCTCGTGAACACGATTCGCTCACCGTATTCCAGCACCACGCCTACCGCAGCAGCCGGATTGTGGAAGAACGTGAACGAGCACGCGCGACAATAGAACTCCTTGACTCCATCGAAGGATGTGTCGCCCCCGCCGCAATTGGGGCAGCGATTGAATATCGCCGCCCGTTTTGAAAAATGTGTCATTGGATAGCCTCCGTGAAGGGCTCGCCGGCGCGGCGCCTATTTGGCACCGCCGTCCAGGATTATCTCCAGCTCGATCTCGTCGCGCAGAGGGATCCCATTAGCTCCGAGTAGTGGGACCGGCTTGAGCCGCCGGGCAAAATCGATCGCATCCCGGTCAATCTTCACAAGTCTGAATCCGCGCTTCTGATAGAAGCGCAGGGCATTCATGTTATCGTTCGTCGTCACAAGCCAGAACCGCTTGCAGCCGGATTCCACAGCCGCCGCCCGGACAGCCTCGATCATCGCCGTGCCCACGCCCATGCAAGGCCGCAGACTATCGAGGCTGACCACCTCGCAATCGGCCCCGGAAATCGTGTAGGTCACCAGGCCGATTCGCTCTTCGGCCCGGACCGCGACGAAGCCGGGCAGATCCTTGCAGTAGTAGATCTCACGGTGAGCTGCAATGAATTCGGCTCCCCACCTTTTCGTGATGAAGGTTGCGATCCAGTCGCTATCATCGGGATCGACGGCTCGAATAACAAAGTCGGACAAGGCTCCGCTCCTGAATCATGGATGACGACTATCGCGCTGCACGAATGGCATTCGCTACCTTCACGACGTCGAGCATCTCAGCCACGTCGTGAACGCGGACGACCGAAACGCCGCCGGCGGCGCACAATGCCACCGTAGCCGCGGTGCCGAATACTCGCTCAACGGGTTCCTTCCTGCCGGTAATCATCCCGAGGAAGCGTTTTCGGCTGGACCCCACGAGGATGCGGTAGCCGGAGCGGACAAACCGCTCGACGTTCGCCAACAGCCGAAGATTATGCTTCAGCGTCTTGCCGAACCCGATGCCCGGGTCGATGAATATCCGGTCTTTCGATACGCCGGCACGCTGCGCCCGCTCGGCCCGATCCAGCAGAAAAGCCAGGACTTCACCAACGACGTCCTCGTACTTCGGCGCGACCTGCATCGTGGCCGGCGTGCCTTGCATGTGCATGAGGACAAGCGGAACCTCGCACTCAGCGGCAAGCGCCCCTATTCGCTCATCACTCAACGCGGTAATGTCGTTGATCATCCCCGCTCCCACGTCCAGAGCCACCTTCGCCACGTCGTAGTTGCATGTATCAATGCTGATGGGGCCATCTATCTTTTCGTAAAGCGACTTGATTATCGGAACCACCCGGCTGATCTGTTCGTCCGTCGAAACCGGCTCAGAACCCGGGCGGGTGGATTCACCGCCAACGTCGATGATCGCTGCCCCGTCAGCCGCCATCTGCATGCCATGCTCGACGGCGTTATCAGCGTCGAGGAACAGTCCGCCGTCGCTGAAAGAATCAGGCGTGACGTTCAGCACACCCATCACGAGGCAGCCCGACGAGAAATCCAGCCGCCCTCTCGGCCACTCGACAACGTCATCGACGCGACCGTCAACTTTTGCCTTGTTGCTCTTCAATTTTGACTTCCCGGAAACCAAGTCCCTTGAGCTTCCCAACCAGTGAAGCATTCGCATCCCGGAGAACCACGCTCGTATTCTGAAACTCTCTTCGGACAGGATAGTTCTTGCGGAGGGCGTCGAAATGTCGGCCCATTTCTTCCACCGGCTTTCCCAAAACCTCTCGCAAATTCTTGTCATCCCGCTCAATTGGATACACCTCCCGCACCGCGTGCGATAACGCTTGCTGCTCACCGGGAAATCCTGAGACAAGCTTCACCTCCGGAACAGCAGGCTCGGGCAGAAAATCCCCGGTGTCGGATTTCGACCTCAGGCCGAAATACTCGCAGACCGCTTCGTATATCATAATCAGGCCGGCGATCTTGCCGTCCAGCGAATAGCCCGCGATATGGGGCGTGCCAATATCGACCATGCCCAAAAGCTCGACATCGATGTTTGGCTCATTCTCCCAGACGTCGAGCAGGACCGCCTTCGGCCTGCCGGACCGTATCGCCACCTTGAGAGCGCCGCCGTCAACCACGCCACCGCGCGAAGCATTCACAAAAACGCATCCATCCTTCAGAGAACTGAAAAATTCCTCGTCAACCAGATGATACGTCTTGTCCGTCCCCCCGAACGTCAATGGGGTATGAACGGTTATGAAGTCACAATCACACAACTCCTGGATCGGCAGATACTTCGGGTCGCCCGTTTGCCTTTGGAGAGGCGGGTCGTTCAGATAAACTTGCATCCCCAACGCAGCACACTTCTGGGCCACCCGGCTGCCAACGTTCCCGACGCCGATCACGCCTATCGACTTGCCCTCCAGATCCAGATCGCGCCTCCATCCAATTTCGAGCAAGCCGGCAACCACGTATTCGGCCGCCGAATTAGCATTTGACCCCGGCGCGGACGCAAAACCGATTTTGTTTTGCCGAAGAAAATGCACGTCGACATGGTCGAAGCCGATAGTAGCCGTCGCGACGAAACGCACTTTACTGCCCGCCAGCAGATCCACCCCGACCGGCGTGATGCTCCGCACGAGCAGAACGTCGGCGTCGGCGACGACCCACGGCGTCATTTCCCGCCCCCCCACGACCGTCACCTCGCCGATCGAAGAAAAGCACTCACGGACAAATGGAATATTGGCGTCTGCAATGATCTTCATCTAAAGCTCGTAACCTGCGATCTGCGTCCCGCAATCGGGGCACTTTGAGTCAATTACGTGGTTGGCGGCGATTCTGTAGCCCGCCCGCTCGATTAGCATCCGGCCGCACTTGTAACAGTACGTGCTCTCGGTTTTCGAGCCGGGCACGTTGCCAAGGTAGACGTAATGCAGCCCGGCGGACTTGCCGATCTCGTAGGCCCGCTCCAGGCTGCTCAAAGGCGTCGGGATCGAATCCTGATACTCGTACTGCGGATGGAATCGGCTGATGTGCCAGGGAATATCAGGACCCGCCTTGTCTACAATGAAACCCGCGAGCTTCTTCAATTCATCCTCCGAATCGTTTTGCTCGGGCACAAGCAACGTAGTGATCTCAAGCCAGATGTCCGTTTCCTTTGCAATCGTGCCGATCGTATCAAGCACCGGCTGCAACCGGGCTTTACACAGCTTCCTGTAAAACTCCTCGCTGAACGCCTTCAAATCGACGTTGATGCCATCCAGCCATTCGCTCGCAAAGTCAATCGCCTCGCGCGTCATATAGCCGTTGCTGACAAACACGTTCGCCAGCCCACGCTCCTTTGCCAGGCGTCCACAGTCCGCACACAATTCCATAAAGACCGTCGGTTCGGTATAAGTATAGGCGATGCTTTTGCAGCGATTGCCTACCGCCGCCTCGACAATATACTCGGGGGCGACGGATTCGCCGTCAATCCGCCCACTTTCGACGGCGGGCTGGCTAATCTGCCAGTTCTGGCAGAAGACGCAGCGAAAATTGCACCCGATCGCCGCCACGGAAAAACTGCGCGAGCCCGGCTGAAAATGAAACAGAGGCTTCTTCTCGATGGGGTCCGGATTGGCGGCACAGACCTTATGATAATTCAGCGAATACAGCACGCCGCTCACGTTCTTTCGCACGCAACACCGCCCCAGTTGCCCCTCGTCGATCAGGCATCGCCAGTTGCACAACGTGCACCGTGCCCTCTTAGCCTCTGCGGACGGCTCCCACAGCACCGCACGCTTGAGACTTTTTTCTGCCGATTCCATCTTGCGTTTCCCTGAAAACTGTTCTACTTTCCGCAACGTAATATATAGAATGCGAGCCGTAAAGGCAATGCTTTACATTGCAGATGCGCCCCGTCAACGGTATCGTCGGGTGGGGGATAGATTCAGGGAGATGAAACGTATGGCGACACGAGTGAGATTGGCGGACATTATTGAAGGCATAGAATCTCAATCGGACGAAAATACCTCGTTCCTGAACGCGGTAACGGGCGAGGTCGTCGTCATCAGCGATTACGAGATGCGGGCCGCCGAAGAAAGCGACCCTATCGAGGATTTCCCTGAGTGGGAGCAGGACCAGGTGAGCATCGCCCGGGAGATCATCGCCGAAACGGGCGACTACATCCCGCTGCCTACACAGTTCGATATCCACGAATATGGAATGATCGAGAGATTTTGCCTCTCAGTGAATGATCCCAAATTATCCGATCTCTTTTCCGGCCTCATCAGGGGCAACGGGGCCTTTCGGCGGTTCAAAGACGCGGTGCGCAAACACGGCCTCGAAGACGACTGGCACGCCTATCACAACGAGGCCCTGAAAGAGATCGCCATCGACTGGTGCCGGGAAAACGACATCGACTGGGACGAGTAATCTCTGTGTCCGCCGTGGGCAACAAATGTGTGAAATCAGCGCAATACGCCGTTGAGACAGAGATTTCACTTGAAATTGCTTCCAGAATTTAGTATAATACACACCTAATATAGCGATGGTCGATAGTGAATAGTATTTGGTTAATAGTCATACTCGACACTCATCAGCCCCACGGAAGGGGGCACAACAGTCAGTCGTTCATCCTCAATCGTCAATCGACAATTTTACCCGCCCACGGCGGACAAGAATCGAAAATCTCTTTGGAGGGTTCCCTATGACCAGGAAGGCGCAGATCAAAGGCAATCGTCTCAGCGCTCAGAGATCGACCGGGCCGAAAATCGCCGACGGGAAGGTGGGTCTGGCGCAAAATGCGGTCAAACATGGTCTTTTTGCGCAACAAAATGTGATACCGTGCGTAAAAATGTCGGATTTTGACAATTTTCGTACAGAATTGTTAGGGGCGTTGGCCCCGGTCGGGGGCGTCGAGGCGATAATGGTCGAGCGGATCTTGAGTCTGTCGTGGCGGATCAAGAACAGTCTAAACAAGGCGATGACCGAACTTGGGAAGCTGCGACGCGTGCGAACAACGAAGGAAGAGAACTCGAAGGTGGAGCGGGCCATCACCATCCCGATGAACGACAATTGGGATGAGGTTGCCGCCTTTTTGGGGGGTAATATGACGAGTGCGCAAAACAAAGCCAATTGGGATGAGCCGTCTGGTGATCTGGGCGAGACGCCCGCGAGACACAAGGGCAGGATGCCCTCGCCACGGGGGCCCCTGCACAAAGGGTGAAACGTGAAGAACAAAGCCAATTTACACTAGCTATAATGGGCGCAACACCTTTTGTCAGAGGGAAGTGTGATACGGGCACATCTCTGACTTCGGGCGGCCGCGTGGCATCGAAGACATTAGCGGCGACATCCGGCGAGGACCTTAATTGGGTGACTCACAAGACAATCACTGATGTGCTCAATCTGCATCTTGCAGGCGGCGCATTCGGTCAGGACATTTCGGGTCGGTGATTGCTCCAGGGCGTTCTTGAGGCTCTGCGAGATGATCGACGAGAGCTCGTAGTTCTTCTTCTGCATACCGAACGTGCCGGACAGGCCGCAGCAGCCGGCCTTGAGGTCCGTGACCTTGACGCCGCAAAGCTCTTGCAGCAATTGAATGCTGGCCGTCTCATCACCCACGGCGCACAGGTGACAGGGCAAATGGTAAACGTATTCGTCACTCGTGCCTCGTCGCTCGTGGCCCGCCTGCACTCTGAGTTTGCCCTGACCGTGAAGATCAAGCAGGTAGTTCATTAGCTCGTATGTGTTTTCAGAGACGAGCTTTGCGTCTTCCCCGGCTACGAAATGCCGAAGCTCTTCCTTCAGGCACAAAGCCGCACTGGGTTCGGAACAAACGATTTTGTAGCCCGCCCGGACGACCTTGGCCAAATGCGCAACGCTGTACGACAGGTCCTTGCTCGCTCGTTTGACGTCGCCATAAACCATGGCGGGCAACGGCGCCGGCAACTGGTCCGGCAGGATGACCTCGATATTGTTGCCTCGTAGAACGTCGAGCACGGCAAAACCCAGTTCGTGGTCGTTATAGTTGGCGTAGGTATCGACAAAATAGGCCACCTTGTCGATCGGATTTTGTATTGGCCCGGACGCAGCCAGGTACTTCCGCCCCGCTTTGAGGAATGAGCCGCGTCTGAATCCGGGCATGGCCCTTCGCCGGTCAATACCCGCGATTCCATCCAGCAATCCTTTGAAAGCCGGCACGCGCATGACAAGGTTCGATACGGGCGCGAAAGCGCTACCCAGCAGACTCAGGTAGCGATTTTGGCTGAGCATTTGTTCGGTGCGGCGGAGGCCTTTCCGCCTAACGTACTCAGCTCGGGCGGTCATCATCAGCTTGGAAATATCCACGCCGGAGGGACATTGCAGAGAGCACGCCTTGCAATTGACGCACAAGTCCAGGAACTTCCTGAACTCGGGGGACTCGAAGTCCTCTTCGGCCAATTGTCCCGTCGCCCAGAAGTGCATCATGTTTGCCTTGGCCCTCGAGCTGCCCAACTCCTCGCCCAGGGCGCGAAAGACCGGGCACATCCGCGAGTCGCTTTCCCGGCTCAGGCAAAGCCCACAGCCATAGCATTGCTCAATCTCGATGTCGAGCTCGTCGTCCTTGAAATGCAGATCCGTTTTCACTCTCTCGGGCACGATCTTGCGGGCGCGTCTGAGATTCTTAACCATCACGTCGGGATCGCTATTGATGATCTTGCCTGGGTTCATCAGACCATCGGGATCGAAGATACTCTTGATCTTGGACAGCAATTCATAATACGCATCGCCGTACTGACGTCGCAGAAACGCGGCTCGAACCAGGCCGACGGCGTGCTCGCCACTGATCGAGCCGCCCAGCGACCAGGCTAGGGTGAAAACATCGTTCGCAATGGCTCGCATCTTCTCGACGTCGGCCGGGTCGCTCAAATCGAGGAAGGGACGGATATGCAATTCGCCGTCACCCGCGTGGCCGAAGGACGACACTCGAATATCGTATCGCTTGCCGATCTCCAGCAAGCCCGCAATATACTCTGCAAGTTTGTGATGATCGACCGAAACATCCTCCATGAACTCCGCCGGGTGTTTTTTGCTCCGGCCTCTGAACAGCAACGGCCCAGCGTCTTTTCGGCATTTCCACAAACGCTTCTGCTGGGCCGGATCAAAGACGACGGTCCGCCTGCTGGCCAACTCGCCGACCGCTTCATCGGTTTGCTCGATCTTCTCCTTCACCCGCTCTTGCGTCTCGCCCACGTGCTCGATCAGAAGAACGGCCCCCGCTTCCAGCGGAAGAATGTCACGATACTCGGGCAGCGCGTCAATGGCCATATCGATGAGCGTCTTGTCCATCAGCTCACACGTTGTCACGCCGGTATTGACAATCGTCGGGACCGCTTGCGCCATCTTGGCCAGGGACTCGAATTCAAGCTGCAAAAGCCCTTTCACCGGCGGCATCGGAACCGTCCCGAGCGTGATCTTCGTGAAGATCGCCAGCGTCCCTTCCGATCCGGCCATCAATCGCGCCATATCAATCTTACCATCGCGACAAATCGTCGCAATGTTGTAGCCGCTCCGGTTGCGTTTGGACTCCGGCTGCGCCTTCTCGATCACTTCGGAAGCCGGCGAAAGGACCTCAAGACACGCGCGCGCGACGGAGGCTACCGTCGAATCGTCCGACTGCTCCGGATCGAATTCGTTCGTAAACACAACCTTCTCGCCATTGGCCAGTACCGCTTCGACCTGTTCGACGTAGCGGCCCGTGTAGCCATACTGAAGCGAATGCGAGCCCGTCGAATTGTTGGCGACGCACGCCCCAACGACCGCGCGGTTCGCGCTCGACGGATCGGGTCCGATTCTTCTGCCGTACTGCGCGAGATACTGATTCAAATCGTCCAGCACGACACCCGGTTCGCAGATCACCCTTTCACCGCCGGCCTCGACGCCGATGATGCCGTTCATATAACGGGTCATGTCGAAGACGATGCCCGCGCATAGCGACTCGCCAGCGAGCCCGCTTCCGGCGCCTCTCGCGGCGAGCGAAATGCCCTGTGCGGCGGCATATTTGACGACCGCGGCCACGTCCCCGGCGTCGCGGGGCGCGACAACACATTGCGGGAGGATTCTGTAAATGCTCGCATCCGTGCTGTACGCGGCTCGATGGAGGATGTCCGCAAAGACGTCACCTCGCACCACCTTCGTCAGATCAGCGGCAATCTGATCGGGTCCTTTACTCATGGCTTCTTCTGTGGTCCTTTCCGATCATTGCTCGAAGTCACGCGGCAGGAACTGGGCCTTGGACACTTCGCCGCTCATCCGCAGAACAGCCAAGTCGTCCTCACTGACCTGCCCGTTGATGAACTGCTGAACAGTAGGATGGGGATGATTGCGAATATGATCGGCGTCGCCGTCGGCGATCACCTTGCCGTTGTGGAGCATGATGATGCGATCGCCGACCTTATAAGCGCTCGTCATGTCGTGTGTGACCACGACGGACGTGACGTTGAGCTCTCGTTCCAGTTTCAGGATCAGCTCGTTGATGATGTCCGAGCGAATCGGGTCCAGGCCGGTGGTCGGCTCGTCGTAGAGCATCACCTCGGGATTGAGGGCGATCGCGCGGGCCAGCGCGACCCGCTTACGCTGCCCGCCGGACAGATTCATGGGATAGTAATTCTGGTAGCCGTCAAGCCCAACCATGGCCAGCTTCGCTTTCACCAGCTCCTCAACCTTGTCCCAATCCGTTATCTTGGTGTGCTGTTGTATGGGAAAAAGAATATTCTCTCGAACACTCAGACTGTCGAATAACGCTCCTCCCTGAAAGAGGAAGCCATAGTGGGTGCGCACCTTGCTCAGTTGAGTCTCACTCAGGTCGTCGATTCGCCTGCCCCGAAAGTGGACCTCCCCTTCGCTGGGCCTTAGCAGAACGATAAGGTGCTTTATCAGAACGGTCTTGCCGCAACCGCTCGGACCTATCACGACCGTGGTCTTGCCCTTTTCTATCCCCAGGGAGATATTGTTCAGAACTACTTTCTTGCCGAACGTTCTGGTTACGTTCTTGAGAACGAGCAAGGCGTGGTTGTCGCGATTGTCCGTATTGTTCGTATTGTTGTCGGGGCTCACTTGGTGCTCTCTCGGTCGATCATACTAGGCCCTTTACCGACCAGAACGTATTGTAGACAGCTTTCGAGATCACCGCCAGCGCGAAATCCAGCGCCAAAATGGAGATGAAACTGGCCACTAAGGCTTCGGTACAGGACTGTCCGACTCCCTGTGAATGACGCTGACGAAATAGCCGCCCAGGATGCCCATCAGGTCCGCATAAATGATCAGAAAAGGCGTCAGCAGCAGGCAGGCCAGAATTCTCGGCGCGACGAGGTATCGAATCGGATCGGTGCCCATGCTTCGGATAGCGTCGATTTGCTCGGTCACGTTCATCGTTCCCAACTCAGCGGTCAACGCCCCACCGATGCGCCCGGCTAACATGACGGCGGCCAGCACCGGACCCAGCTCTTTCACAACCGAGATATTAATCAGAACCCCGAGGTGCTCTTCCAGCCCCATACCGGCAAGCTGATCGTAGGCCTGAACCGCCAGAGTCATCCCCACGAAAGCGCCCGTTATCATGACGACCGGGACGCTGCGAACTCCGATAATGTGCATCTGGGTCCATATGAGAGCATGGGTGGGCGAGCGGATGCACGAACGGGTGCATACGATGAGGGATCGCACGAAGAACCGCGCGAACCGCCCCGTGTTCTCTATCCTGCCCAGCGTCCTGACCCCCAAGGTCTCAATCATGCCGATAGGCCCTCAATGTGAAAATCCAGCCAACGCTATACGGTTTGGTCGTCATAGTAAACAGCCGGCGGGTATCCGTCAATTATCAATCGGCCGGACGAACGCTTTTCCGCGCGCCTTCTCCGGCCCCGAGGTCCATCCATGCCAAAAAAAGCTGTTTCTGATTATATCGCAGTCCTGATGTGTCGATATCCCTGACATAGAAACGAGTTATGCGTTGACGGGGGATTGCAGATCCGCGCGCGGAGTCTGCTCGGCGAGGTAAATCGTTCAGGCCACATCTCCTGATGCGCTAGCGATGCTGTTTGTGATGAGTCCGCTGAGACCACTGAAGTGAGCTTTATCGGTCCAGGACGTGACAAATGTGCAGGTCGGTAGAATGAATATAAAGCATGCAATTCGGGCAAGTATCCTGCCTCTGGCAACCCTCAGTGCCATTGCAGGCGCTTTCTACATAGGGCTGCATGAAAAGCAGATTCTCGAATTTGTCCGCAAGACACCCAGGGAGA
The DNA here is from genome assembly GCA_037381725.1 of Sedimentisphaerales bacterium. Classification (GTDB taxonomy): domain Bacteria; phylum Planctomycetota; class Phycisphaerae; order Sedimentisphaerales; family Anaerobacaceae; genus JAFGTG01. The sequence continues at coordinate 1,524 of JARRQQ010000096.1, read as the reverse complement.
TTGCTCGCCATGGCCCAATCGTCGCCATCGGGGCCGTCTCTTTCATCTATCTGTTCACCAAGCTTGTTCGCTGCGCTCTGGCGTGTTCGAGACGCGCCAAGCACGACATGGCGGCTAAGGCGGAGCGCGCCTGTCACGAGCGTCTCGAAGAAAAGGTCCGCAAACTCACGGCTGAATTGTCCACCGCGAAGACAAAGCTCGAAACCGAAATCGAGAATCGGCCCGAGGATCAGCGAGAGCTCCATCAGCGTTTGCAGCATCTCAAATGCCTGTACGGGTTGTCCAAGATCGTCAATCACCAGGAAATTCCGCTCGACCAGATCTTTCAGAAAACGGTCCGCCTGATTCGTGAGGCCTATCGGTATCCGAGCGCCATGAGCGTCAGAGTCATTTTCAACGGGATCCGTTATGATACGGAAAGCTTCAAGAAGACTGAATGGAGCCGGCGCACACCGATCAAGGCCAACGACAAGAACGTGGGGGTGATCGAAGTCTACCACGTGGGGACCTCAGCTGAGACCGGTGAGGAGATGTTCGTCAAGGAGGAGGACGATCTGCTCTACGCCGTGGCCGAGTGGCTGGGCAGCATTGCGGAACGCAAGCGCGCGGAAGAAAAACTGCGCTTGTTCCGAAATCTCATCGAGCGATCAAACGATTACATCTTCGCCGTGGACCCTAGGTGGGGACGGATTCTGGACGTGAACACCCGCGCGTGCGACAGTCTCGGATACACCAGGAGAGAGCTGCTCAACATGACGACAATCATGGATATTGAAGAGCCGTCGTCCGGGGATGCGTCCTGGCCCGGACAAATCGCGGCGCTTCGCAGTAAGGGCGACATCGTCAAGGAAGGTAAGTATCGGCGAAAGGACGGAACGTCGTTTTTCGCGGAGACCAGCCTGAAACTCGTCACCCAGGAAAAGCAGGAGTATATCATCGCGATCGCCAGAGACATCACCGAGCGAAAGCGAGCAGAGGCCAAGCTCAAGGTGGCCCAGGATAAGCTACTGGAGACGGCACGCGAGGTCGGTATGGCTGAAGTCGCCACCGGCGTGTTGCACAACGTGGGCAACGTTCTCAATAGCGTCAACGTCACAGCCGGATCGGTCCAGAAGAGAGTCCGCGGCATGAAGATTTCGTATCTGGCGGATGTGGTAAAGCTGTTCGAAGACCACTCGAGCGACCTGGCCGCGTTTATGGCGGACGAGCAGCAGGGAAAAAAAGTGCCCGCCTTCCTCGCTCACCTGCACAAGGACTTGCTCGAGGAGCAAAATCGGATGCTTGAAAGCCTGGAGGCCCTGACCAAACACGTCCAACACATGGCGGACATCATCCAGCTCCAGCAGTCGCACAGCAAGACCAAAGGCCTGATCGGCCCTGCCTCCATAAAGGAGCTTATCGAGGACGCCATCCAAATCAACGCCGAATCCATCGCGCAGTATGGCGTGAAGGTCGATTTCGACATCGAGGACCTACCGACGCTCCAGCTCGATCGTCACAAGGTTCTGCAGATTCTGACCATCC
>JARRQQ010000095.1:9608-14229 GCA_037381725.1 Sedimentisphaerales bacterium | reverse complement strand
CATCCTGACGTGGTGGTTAGTGGCGGTCGCGCTTTCCTCTTCTACTTCACGCATCCGGGTAGACAGGATAATGCTCCCAAAGAGGACCTTTACGAGCAGCGGCGCAGCTCGATCCAAGTCGTTGAGCTCAAATATGAAGACGGCGGACTAACCTGCGACCGCGACAAACCAACCTATATTCGGCTGTTGCCGACCGGGACTTCAACGCAAACGCTTCCATGAAAGGAACTGCGACGCGATGGAAACAAAAGTACAAAGTCGGAGAAGCACACCGCGAACATTACTTCTCATGGCTATGCTCCTTTGCTTTTCCCACGCGGTGCGAGCCATGGACTACGCCATCGGGGCTGATCTTTCCTTCCTTAAACAAGCGGAGGATCGCGGTACCGTTTTTAAGGACGGCGGTCAGGCTAAACCCGGCTTGCAGATATTCCGGGACCACGGTTACAATTGGATCCGCCTCAGGCTGTTTCACACCCCGACGCGGCTGCCCAACAATCTTGAGTATACCATCGCTCTGGCAAAGGAGGCGAAGAAGCTCGGCTTCAAATTCCTATTGGATTATCACTACTCCGACACTTGGGCCGATCCGGGCAAACAGTACATTCCTCAAGCCTGGAAGGGCAAATCTCACGCCGAACTTGTTGAGGCTGTGTTTGAATACACGCGGGACACCATTGTTGCGTTCAGGCAAGCCGGCGTGATGCCGGAGATGGTCCAGCCCGGCAATGAAATCATCAACGGTATGCTTTGGCCGGACGGCAAGCTGCCGAACCATTGGGACAACTTCGCTGAACTGCTGAAGGCCGGAATTGATGGCGTCGATGCGGGTCGAGGCAGCACCGATCGCCCTCTGATTATGATCCACATTGATCGAGGTGGAGACAAGAAAAGAACGAAAGCTTTCTTTAACAAGTGGAACTCATATGGCGTTGATTACGATATCATCGGGCAGTCGTACTATCCGTGGTGGCATGGATCCTTGCTCGATTTGCGAGACAACCTGATCTTCATGGCCAACGAGTACCGGAAAGACATCATCCTGGTAGAAGTGGCCTACAACTGTGAGCCGGCTGAGTACCGAAACAAACCAGCGCCCTTCCCGGAGACTCCTGAAGGACAGAGACAGTTCCTGGATGAGGTGAATCGTCTGGTTTTGAACACTCCTCATAACAGGGGCAAAGGCGTCTTCTGGTGGGAACCCGCCACGGGTCGGGGCGGCCGTAGAACCATGTTCAATAAGGACGGCAATGCGTTGCCCGTGCTCACCGTGTTTGACAAGTTCGCAATAAAGTGATTCACGGGTGCGATTCTGAGCAAGGAGACATCGCAGAACGTGAACGAAGCAATTCGTCGATACGGTATTCAGAATCAACATAGGTACGTCCTGTCAATGGAACGATGCCTGGGACAATTGAATATGGAGACTGCATAAGACTGCGGATCAAGGCCTATCCGATTTCCTTCACTTTTGTTATGAGCGATCGCACCATATCAGACGAGCTTCATGCACAGGATGGAGCTTAATCCTGGGAAGATGCGGCGTGCCACAGAAGACTCACCGGGCTTTGCCTCCTGCCGTCTCCATTCAAGTACCACTACATAGTCTCCACACTATATCCTATGATTGTCCGGCCGCGTTGGGACAGTAACGCACCCATTGGCATAGTTGGGTACTTTGGGAAACCAGTTTTCACAGAAGGAAGAGAAGGCCGGTATTTTACTATGGGAAGATTTCAATTGTTCTGACCTCCTTGGCGACGCGAGACCGGAGCATCTGGACAGGGTTGGTAACCGCTTCCTTCTGGAAGGTGGCAAAACAGTGCAATATTACACCGTAGAGAAGCGTTAAGTCTCCGACTGGCTGTAGGATCCGGGCTAAATGACAATATGGTGAAGATCCAGTCCTCTTGGTCATCTTGCCATTCTGCGATTACCGTATCTCGCGACTTTGAATTATGGCTTCAGGATGACGTACTTGGTCGCTTGCTTAACTCCCTGCGCCCAGTCAATGAGAAAGGTGCGAGTCAAGGAAAACACGTAGTGACTACAGTAGCGTGAATGCTCAGCGCATTGTAAAGTCGTGTATCAAGGTTGTCGTGTTCGTACGAGAAGTCGAAGCATGGCGGTCGATGTGCTCTTCATCTCTGATCTATGCCCACTAAGTATTGTACTATCGACCTCTTGCGAAGGGACAGTGCAATGTAGGGAGACGAGCCATGATAGGTGACGCGGAGCGGCATGTCTTTGTTCTTGATGATGAACCGGAGGTCCGTGAAGTCATCAGGAGAGTCCTTGAAAGGGCTGGCATTGAGGTAAGTTGTTTCGGTGATCCGGCCGTATGTCTGGCTAAATTGCGGTCTTCAACTTGTCAGTTGCTCATTACAGATCTGAAAATGCCTACGATGGATGGCATGGAATTGTTGGAGGAGGTCAAACGGATCGCGCCATGGGTGCCTGTGCTGGTCATTAGCGGCTACGGTGACATTCCGACGGCTGTTAGAGCCATCAGGGCCGGCGCCGTTGACTTCATTGAAAAGCCGCTGAACAAGCTGAAGTTCGTCCAAACGGTGAAATCCCTACTGCCGGGTGGGGCTTTCAGCGATCCATACCTGGGCAAACCCTTGACCCCTGCCGAGACAAACATTTTAGGACTGGTCCTCGACGGCAAGAGCAGCAAGGAAATCGCGAAGGAGCTTCACCGGTCTACAAGGACCATCGAGGGACACCGTAGTAACCTAATGCGCAAGCTCAATGCTGAAAACATGCTTGATCTCATGAAGCGAGTTGTCTCCCTCGGACTGATCAACAAGACGACAAAATGGGAACTCGCAAGGGTCGCCGGGACGATGAGCAAAAGTGGATAAGTCGTTTTCCTTCCAGGCTTCAGTAGTCCTGGAGATATCTTATCCATTCGGGCCAGTCGGTTGACTGGACGCCTCCAGCCCTGGTCCAGGGACCTGACGTGTTGAACTGGCGGTGCCATTTTAGCGTCCACAGTTCTTTGAGGCCGACTCGCCTCGCGGAAAAATCGAGGAAAGCCATGCCCACAAACCCGGCGTGCCTGTTGATGCAGCAACGGACCATCCGGCTCTCGCCTTCCCAACTCCCATACTCGTATTCCGCCGGCCCGTCGGTTTCTATCGGAAACAGGTCGAAACGCAAAGCGTCCATAAAGAGAGGCGCCCGGCTCGCCCCGGCTACGCTGGGCGTCCGCCACCCGTACTGCGCGGGCACGTCGCGAACGAAGGTCGCATCGGTCGGTATGGTCAGCACGTAGCCGTTGATGCTGTAGCTGCCGTTAATGCCGTTCGGACCCGCGTCGTATACCTTGCCGGTGAAAGTGTCGGTCTGATTGTCTCTGTAGATGCCCCAGGAGTTGAAGATGTTAAGCGTGGGCGTAGCGACCCCGTGTTCGTCGACGATGGGTTTTGTGGCCGTCGGGCATAGCCAGGTCTTGTTCGTCTTCCAATCCTTGAGGCGGTTCTCCAATTGCCACGGCCACCAATGCCCGTAGGAGTTCAGGCCGGACCAGAACTTGCCGTCGTTGTCTTGCGTGTATATCTGGCTCACAAGGTTCCACTGTTTGAGGTTCGCCAGGCAGGCGACGGTTCGGGCCTGCTCACGGACCCGCGCCAGCGCCGGCATCAACAGCGACAGCAATAGGGCAATGATGGCAATAACGACCAAAAGTTCGATGAGCGTAAAAGCTTTTCGATCAACCACGTTCCACCTCCGTCAACTGCGCGGGCTGTCGCCAAATATGTGCTTTTCGGTCCAACGATGAGAGTGCGGATCGACGTCAGTCGCGGGGCGATCGGACACTGATGGCCCCCGACGTCTCTGGACGCGGCGTTTTCCGCACAGTTCCGTTCTGGAGTATCTTTTCGAGCGCATCCACCACCTGATTTACATCATTTTCCGCCACAATCAGCGGCGGCATAAAGGTCAACACGTTTCGGCCCGGTCCAGTCTTGCCTATAAGATACCCGGCGTCCTTCAATTGTTCCAGTATTTCATCGGTCCATTCTGCGGCCGGGACGTGGTTCCAGTCCGCAACTTCGGCGCCAACCATCAGTCCCTCGCCTCTTATATCGACTATGAGGTCGTACTTCTGAGCAAGAGTTTGCAGTTTCTCTTTTAGCAGCCGGCCCACACTCGTGGCCCGCTCGGGCAGATTGTCGCGTTGGAGGATTTCGAGGAACTTCAAAGCCGCCCGGGCCGTGACGGGATTGCCTCCAAACGTAGAAGCACCGGGTCGCGTGTAGCTGGCGGCGACTTCGTCCGTCGTTGAAAAGAAGCCGATCGGGGTTCCTCCCCCCAACGCCTTTCCTCCCGTGACGATATCCGGCTGTATGCCGCAATGCTCCATCGCGAACATCCTACCCGTACGCCCGAAACCGGTCTGCACCTCGTCGGCGATGAGCAACATCTCATATCGGTCCAGGACGCTGCGCAGCTTCGGGAAATACTCCGGCGGTGGCACGATAATGCCGCCATTGCCCTGGATCGGTTCGAGAAACATGGCCGCGGGCTTGCCGCTGGTGGCGGTAAGGATCGCTCTCTCGACTGCATCGATGCACTGGAATCGGCACTGCCCGTATTTCTGATCGAAGGGGCA
>JARRQQ010000095.1:0-9525 GCA_037381725.1 Sedimentisphaerales bacterium | reverse complement strand
ACGGGGTTCGGATCGGTCCGCCAGAAAGAAAGACCCGTCAGGCTCATGCCAAGCTTGGTTCGACCATGCAGCCCATTCTGAAAGGCCAAGAACTCGCTACGTCCCGTGTGGAGCGTCGCCAACAGGGCGGCCCCTTCATTAGCCTCGCTGCCGCTACAGCAGAAGAAGCTTCGGCATAGATCGCCGGGCAGGACTTTGGCTAATTCTTCGGCAAGGTTCACGATAGGCTCGGTCAGATAAATGGTCGTGGTATGTTGGAGCGTTCTGACCTGCTCGCATATCGTTTCGGTCATCTCAGGATGGCAATGCCCGAGGGCGTGCACGCTCACGCCGGAGTAAAAGTCCATGTACTCTTTCCCGGCTGAGTCGTATAAGTGGACTCCCTCCCCGCGTACCATCTGAGGCGGGCGGCGGTAGAAATGGTATGCGCACGGAATCAGGTAACGTTTCTTCTTCGAGATGATGGCCTCAGGCCCGATTGGATTGCGGTGTGACAAAATGGTGCTCCTTCATTTCAACGAGTTCGCTTTGAAAATCAAACGGCCCATCGCTCAGCGGGCGGCCCGTTGCATTTTTGATCTCTTCGAGTTCATCGGTCACGCTCGGTGTCCGGCCTGCGCGGAGGGCGTCGATAGCCTTTCGATAGATCCGCGTGATGATTCCTACGGTCGAAGGGGAATCGAGTTGACCTTCGATGCGCAAGCCGGATACAGCGGTGGCCGCTATCCGTGACAAGTTCGGAAGAACACACACATCGGTCGTCGTGAAGACGTGGTTTCGACATCGACGGTCACATTCCAACGGAAAATCGTGTGCCGAGGCATCTTGAAGGGCGTATGCGCCTCGACGGCAATACATGGGACAAATTCCCTGTGGGTTCGTACCGGCGGCACTCGCAAGTACACAATGCTCCAGCAGCATGGCCGTGACGGGACCCTGGCCGATGACTTCCACGGGCAGGCGAGCCGTTTTCGTCAAACCACTGAGTTGTTCGAGACTCAGCTCAACGGAGGAGGTGATTCGCGTCACGCCCATTGTCGATAGCTCATCCACGGTAATGCTGTTCGTGATATTGAGTGGAAAATCAGCGATGATCTCCCGGATTTTACTGGTTCCTGCAAGCTGTATGCCGCCGAGATTGGATACGCAGATTTCGAGGTTGCGCACTGACGACAATTTTGCGATCCAATGCTTCCACTCCGTCATGCCCCGCAAATCGCAGACGTGCGGCATCGTCACGACCACTCTACCGTCTTTCTCAGAAACCCTCTTTACGAAGTCTCGCAGCCAATCGAGAGTAAACTTCCCGTTACGGAGCACGAAACTCTCGCCACATAAATAGATCGCGTCGGCGCCGGTTTGAATCGCGGCTTCAGCCGCCGCCGAGCCGGAGACGTGAACTATCAATTCCAAGCCAGCCTCGAATCGTTGGGACTTGACGTCCATTCCAACGGTCAGCGTTGGGTCAGGTGAGTCGTAGCTGAAAAATCGTGGCTCGCGTTTTCCTGACGGATCGACGCCGTCAAGCCCCGGATTTGAAAACGTGTGTGCCGTGGTGTACTCGCGGACCCGCCGGGAGAGAAGCTCTTCCATGTCAGAGGCGTTCATCATGTAGTGCGCGGGATCGGCAAAGTAGGCATCCACGGCGTTCCGGTACAACGTGACAATTGGGGCCAGAAACTCGCCCGTTCGCATCCGGCCTTCGATCTTCAAGGAGGCGATGCCGTTCTGGACGAGGGCCGGGACGTGCTGCAAAAGGGACATGTCTTTTCGTGCAAGCAGGTACCCCTCCGTCGGCCCCGGAAGCTCCGCCTTTCCGCGTCTCGTGACCAGCTTCCATTTCCACCTGCAGGGCTTCATGCAACGGCCGCAATTGGAACTCTCTCCGAACAGTATACCGCTGATATAGCATTGGGAGCTTTGCGAGATGCACATGTCACCGTGAACGAAATACTCCATCTCGAGCCCCGACTCCTCACCGATTCGCCGGACTTCATGGAGCGGGATGTCACGTGAGGTGATGATTCGCACGAAGCCCATCATCTTGAGCGCCAAAGCCGATTCCACGTTGTGGATGTTCAGCATCGTGCTCGCGTGGAGGGGCAGATGGACGCAGATTTCCCGGGCTAGCGTGGCCACGGCAAGGTCCTGAACGATAACGCCATCCGGGCAGAGAGTCCCAAGCATTTCGAGCGTGCGGCGCACCTGCTTCAACTGAGAATCGAGCACCAGACTGTTCAGAGTGAAATACAACCTGGCCCGGCGACCATGAACGAATTCAAGCGCCTCGACAATCTCTGCATCGGAAAGGTTGTAACTCGCCCGATGTTGCCTCATATTGAGCGTCTTGCCGCCGACATAGACGGCGTCCGCTCCGGCTTCAATGACCGTTTTGACCGCATCCAGGGTCCCGGCGGGCGCTAGAATTTCCGGCTTCTTATCAAATGGCATCAGGTGTTCTCCTCGAATCACATGTCACATGGCTGCGAATAAATTCATCAACTCTTCGGGCCACAACATCCTCCTCTCCCCGAAAGAAGTGGTCGGCGCTCTCAATTGTTTCGATGATTGCACTTGGAGCGAGGGTGTCACGAAGCTGTTCGGTTTTCTGTGCAGAATAGAGAAAATCATTCGTGCCGATCAAGAACAAACTCGGCGTCGAACAGTCCCTTAGAAACTCGAACGAGACTTTTCCGAGCGGTGGGGCGACAGACACCATGCTGACGATGTTCTTCTGCTCGTGTGCGTAGAGCAATCCCATGGCGGCGCCGAACGAATACCCAACCACGCATAAGGGCATGTCCAGCCCTTGGGTGGCAGAAGTGAGGGCGCTTGCCGCTGCCGAAACGTCTCGTACGGCATCGGTGTAGTCCTTAGTCTCTTCGAGATTGCTCCAGTAATCGAAGACTGACCGGCCGCTCTCAAGGCTGATTTGACTATCTCCGACGCCACGATAGTCGAATCTGAGGGTCACAGCATTTTCCGCCAACTCTTGAGCAATAGCACGGATAACGTTGTTGTCCATGTTCCCGGCAAAATGCGGGTGCGGAGAACACACCAGCACCGCGAATCCGGGCTTCGTGCGTTCGGGATAGGCCAGCACTCCGACAAGCTGGAGCTCATCGTCGCTTACAAAGGTGATTCGTTCTTCTACGATTCCGCTTTGCATCAATAAAGTCCAATCGACGGTTTTGTTGTTTCATCTATGATCGGCTGAGGATCGCGGATCCCATCGAGGACAAAGCCTTCCGTCGCCAAGGCAGGATTGGGTCCGAGCCGAATGGCCGTATCCCGCTCAATGAGATTCGCGACAAACTGCATTTCGTCCAATCGATGAATGACTAATCGGCCTCGTTGACCGTGTTCCACACAAGAACGGATATCTGCGGTTTCATCGGCCGGCACGTACGGGACGACCTTGATGACAAGCCGATGTCCGCATGGGAAATAGTCAAACCCCGTTTCTCGATCATAGTCCAACTGTGGCATCATTCCGAGTAAGGTGTTTCCGTAGCCTGATAAGACCACAGCGTTCGGGAAATACCCGCTCAGCTTATCCATGAATTCCGCGCCCGCACTCATGCCGCCCAGATGAATCCCTTCGATCTCCAGACGCTTCGCTCGAGCCATTTTCTCGCTGAGACTGTTCAGCACAGCCGGCGTGGAGAACAGCACGCCGATATTCTGAATATGGAGGACGTTGAGTGCCTGGGCTTCAATATGCCCCAAATAGCGACGGCCAGCGAAACTGCCGCCGGACAGCTTTTTGGCCCAACGGGGATCGAAATCCACTGTAAAGATATCGCCGGCCTCCAACTCTTTTGCGCACGCACGCGCGGCTCTACCGATGACGTGCGGACCGGTCGGACCTACAAACAGCCAGTGGCGATTCGTTGGAAACGATACGCGATGGGCCGCCTTCACAAACGGCGTGACAAAGGCCGACCGAAATTCATCTTCCCTGTGTATAGCCAACTTAGGTCGGCCCAGCGTGCCCGCGGTCTCCGCCAGCACATAGTCTCTACGTTGCCCAAAAATGCGCGGGATAAAATCCTCAATCGGCCGTTTCGCAAGAGCATCTTCGTCCATAGGACCTAAAATCGACAGATCCTCGACACTCCGGATACTGTCGGGAATATCCACGCCAAGTTCCTTTTGCCGATCGAGCCAGTAAGGGGTACCGTTGTCTTTGTCGAAGTGAATTCGGACCACGTGCATGAGCCGATGGCGAAGCTCGGTATCCACAGAATTCGTACTGTTGAGACTCAATTCCATAAGCGGAGACTCGCAACACACGCGGGAAGGATGAAGACGTCGCCTATCCATGCGGTGACCATCGTCACACTCCCGAAAAGGCCAAAGTACTGGATAGGCTTGAACTCAGCAAGTATGAGGATCATAAAACCAGCGCTGGCAACGACGGACGTGAAGGTGATGGCCCTGCCGATGTTCTGGAAGGTGCTCCGAACGGCCTCCGCGACGTCTTTGCCTTGCTGCCTTACCGTACGGAAATGTGAGAGGAAGTGTATCGTATCATCGGCCGCTATTCCTATCGCCACGCTGGCGATCATGACCGTTGCGGCATCGAAAGGAATATTGAGGACGACCATTGTCGCGAAAAGGAAGAAGATCGGTACCAGGTTGGGAAGGACCGCCGCCAGCATGGCACGAATGGATTTCATGAACAATGCGATGAGGATCAGGATGACGGTGCAAGCAACGGCAAAACTGCGAATCTGTGTGTTTATCAGAGATTGCTGTGCCGCGTTCAACAGGGGGACCACGCCCGTGATAGTGTAATCCGAGAGTTGACCGATCTGCTGCTTCGCTTGTTCCTTGATACGATCCAGAAGCACGTAGAAATCCTTGCTCGACATAGCCCGGATCAGTACGGACATTCGCAGGGAGATTCGGCCGTCTTGAATGCGCCGATACTTTTGCAGCATGGGTTTCAAGGGATTGTCACGCGCGATCTGAGCGGGGACGAACGCGGGACGCGCTATCTCGGCGAGACACGTGGCTATGTTGCGATAGTCTATCACTTTCGCGACCTCGGGCGAGTTGGCGAGGCGAGCGCCCAATCCATCAAGTGCTTTCAGCAAGGTGCTGCCGTTTTGGGTTTCCGGCGTTGCATCCAATTCCACGGTGTAAAAGCCGGTCAAGTGCTGACCGATAAACCGGTAGTCACGACTTATCTTTGAGTTGTCCGGAAAGAATTTGAGAACGTTGGATTCCACGTGCGCTTTCGTCGTCAGGCCGGCCGAGATGAAAAGAATGACCGCCGCGAGTAGCAGAACCCACCTTCGCCGCTGAATCACGATCTGGCCTATGGCGGCGGTCCAGTGCGAACGGAGCGACCGGTCACCAGCGGCTTTCGCATGTAGTATGGAAAGGACCCCGGGCACAACGGTGAAGTTGAACAGCAGAGAGAGCAGCATTCCGATGGCGGCGAAGACTCCGAAATCGACCACGGGCTGCATGTCGGAGATCACCAGAGACCCGAACCCAACCGCTGTCGTCACGTTGGACAAGAAGACGGGGCGGATCGTTTCTCTGAGCGTATCACCCAGAGCAAGAGCAAGCTCGTCCGATCCGAGAAGTATCGACTGGAAACGGCACACGATGTGGATACCGCCGGAAAGGCAGAGGACGAACAGCAACGACGGCAGGACCACCGTCACCATGTTCAGCGTCTTTCCGAGAAGGACCATGATCCCCAGGGTCCAGAGGATCGTGACCGCGACCGCGGCGACTACGGCCGCGACGCCGCGCCAGCTTCGCAGGGCGATGGTCAGAAATCCAAGTGAGATGACTATAGCTATGGGGAGAAATCTCTTGGCGGCGTCTCGCGAGCCGCTGTCCAGGGCGACGTTCAGCAGAGGTGTGCCTGCCAAGTGCAGAGTTGTCTTGCCCGCATTTGCTTCGTCAGCGACTGACTCGATTCTCTCCACAGTATCTCGTCTGAGAGCAGGCTCATTCATTCTCTTCAGCCAGACGATCAGGCCAAATGTGTGCCCATCCGATCCGAGTAACAGATTACGGAAGAAAGTGTTTTGCCGCAAAATTGTCTTCCAGTCCGGCTTGGCCTGACGCAGAAGATCGGCAACAGCCGCAATACCGAGCACGTTGTCGACTCCCTCGATCCGGGCCAAGCGATCGGCAAGATTCCTTTGCAGAGCAAGGCTGTCTTTGGAAAGCGGGTCCTCGGCCGTACCCGCAATGGCGACAAACTCGTCATTTCCATACTTGGTGAGGAACTCACGATACTGCTTGTATTCTACGCTGCTCTTGCCGAGCCAGACCTCGATGGAATTGTCTATCCTCGCGTCCTTGAGATGATAGAGAGGGAAGGCGGCGCTTAGCACAGCTATGAGGGCCAGCCAACGGCACCGGGCCGCCAGGAATCGAGCTATTCTATCCACCGTGCACCGCCTCCGGGTGATAAGGCCATTTCTGGAAGAACTCGGCCAGCACCGTGGCTAATTTCAGACCGGTTTCCACGTCCCCCTGGATATCCACTTTTCTCTTGAAGAACGCCTTTTGTGGAACGAGTTTCCCTGACACAATCCGGCAGAAGGTGTCATAGTTGACCAGAAATGCGCACTGACAACTCATGGTGTTGTGAGATATCTTGACGAGGCGTCCTTGTTCGATCTTCAATGCCCAAGACCGTCCCACGTCTTCGACGTTGATCCGGCACGTCGCAGACAGACTCCTGAGATTCGGCAAGAGTTGTTTGTGCATCTTCTGACTGAGGAAGCTATCGAAATAGCGTTCCACAACGGAACGTGAGTCTTCGGCAGGGATCGTCAAGCTCGAGCGTCCTTTTCCCCAATTGACTCGCCGGGCATAGGCCAGCAAATGCGAGAAGAAGTCGGTATCCGTCGGAGGCGCCTGCAGACGAGTGCCGGCCAGGGCACGATCCGTACTGGCTCTGTCGAATACCGGCTCTCCCATAAAATATGGTAAGTAGGATGAGGTGGCTTCCTGGTACATTCGCTCCAGCCTGTTCGCCGGTGCGCCCTGAAAATCGCTCTGATGGACAAATCTCGCCCCCGGAATCTGGAACAAGTCAGCGAATATCCGGCGTAGTTTCGAGAGCTTGATCGGCAGAGGGTGAGTAATATGATAGGTTCCGGGCGAGCCACATTCTACGATATGCCAGATGGCTTCAGCCACGTAGTCCACGGGGACGAAGTTCTTGGTGGCGTTCGGCTCGCCAATAACGCGAAAATCCTTCTCGCCGAGGACGCCAGCGAGGCTGTCGAAAAAACGCATCAGATTATACACCCCGTCGAAATTCAGTATCCGTCCTCCTTCCGTATCGCCCACAACGATGCTCGGGCGAAAAATGAATGATTCAAGACTGGTACGACGCGACCATTCGCGAACAAGACTCTCGGCTTGGGATTTGGTCCGTTCGTATGCGTTATGGAATTCCTGCCCGACGTCCGTTTCGCTTTCGTAGACAATTCCGCTTCGTGTACCGGCGACGTAGGCGGTACTGAGATGACAGACCGGAGCTTGAAGTCGTTCCGCCAATTCGAGAACATTCGCCGTGCCCCCAATGTTCACCTGTCGGCTGAGCTCCACAAAATTCTCGCCAAATTCCAGGGCTGCGGCACAGTGGATAATAAGCGAGATGTCTGACGGATGACGCGTTCGGGGTTTCAACCCAAGTCCCTCCAAACAAATATCACCGCGCATGACCTCAACCTGACCGGCGAGATCGCCGACTCCGACAACGTTCAGGGCAGCCCTTACGCGGGACCTCGCAGCGGCATCCGAATCGGCCCGTACGACGGCGAGCAACCTTTTGCCATCGAGGAGAGCCTTTCGGGCGATCCAGCTCCCAACCGATCCGGTTATACCCGTGAGCAAGACTCTTTGCGTGCGTGACATTCTGAGTCGAACCCTCCAGGTGTGTTAACCATTCCAAAAGTCTGCAGGATATGGTACTCCGTATTTCGCTGAGCCGGTATCATCCCGGTTTCTCCGATCAGAGAGATGATTTGTTCGACCGTTATGCCAAATTCAATCCCTGTTGCTTTCACAACACTCTCCTCCATCAACACGCCGCCGAAGTCGTCGGCCCCGAAAATCAAGGCCAGTTGCGCCATGCGGGGGCCTTCAGTGACCCAACCGGCCTGGACGTGTTTGATGTTGTCAAGGACCAGACGCGATACAGCTACCATGCGAAGGTAGTCCACGCCGGTCTGAGGCGGGTCTGAGAGTTGTGTCTTGTTCGATTGGAAACTCCACGGAATAAATGCTCTGAATCCGTGCGTGCGATCTTGAAGCTCCCGCACGCGAATGAGGTGTTCGACGCGCTGGGCCGTCGTCTCGCCCAGTCCGTAGACCATAGTAGCGGTGGTAGACATACCGATGCCGTGAGCGGTTTCCATGACCTCAAACCATTGAGCGGTCGTGAGCTTGGCGGGGCTGACCCTCTGCCTGACGTGATCGACGAGGATTTCCGCTCCGCCGCCGGGCAGAGAATCCAGACCCGCGTCGCGGAGTCGCTCGAGCGTCTGACTCACGGTGAGATTTGACCGGTGGGCAAGCCAGAAAACCTCTGCGGGAGACAGCGAGTGAAGCCAGATATCCTCGACAGCATCCTTGATCGCACGGAGCATCCGCTCGTACCAGCGAAGATCCAAATCGGGGTTCAACCCACCCTGGAGCATGATCTGCGTAGCCCCTAGCTGGGCGGCCTCTTCGACTCGCCTGACGATTTCCTCTATCGGCATCACGAAGGCCCCGCTCTGCCCCGGCCTCTTATGGAACGCGCAGAACTTGCAGCCTGTGACGCAGACGTTCGTAAAACTGATATTTCGGTCGATGATGAACGTGCACGTGTCACTGCCGACCGCTTGACTGCGCAGGCAGTGCGCCACCCGGCCAAGGTCGTAGAATGGAGCCTCGTCGTGCAGCCTAACGGCCTGCTCAGCGCTCAGCCGGTTCCCCGTCTCTGCTTGCTTCAGAATCCTGCCTACGTCGGGTTGGATTTTGCAGGTGACGAGATTGGGTTGTCCCATCGTCGCTGTAGACGTGTAAATGCTATTGGTCAGAACGGGATTGAAACCCATATTCTCGATGAATTCGGCCATCTCTTGCGTGGAGGAGAATTTCGAATCGTCCGGTGCTCCAGCGGCACGCGCGATTTGCTCATCGATGCTCGTGCCACCGATATCGTCGGCGCCGCAGTACAGCAAGGTTTGGAGCAGTTTGCGATCCAGGAAATTCGCCAGGACGCGAATATGAGGAAAATTGTCCAGGAATATTCGCGAAAGTGCTACCATTCGCACAATCGTATAGCCGCCGGGGCCGGACTTGACCGGGAGTTTCGTCCCGGTTGCATGAAACGGCAAGGGACAGAACGCCAGGAAGCCGCTCGTCCCGTCCTGGAGTTCCCTCAGTCTGCTCAGATGGTCTACGATGTCCTCAGGCGATTCGATATGGCCGAAAAGCATCGTCGCGTTGCTCGGAATGCCGAGTGAATGAGCCTTCCGGTGAACCGAAAGC
>JARRQQ010000094.1:0-9544 GCA_037381725.1 Sedimentisphaerales bacterium | reverse complement strand
GTGAGCAGACGGAGGATTCAAGAGAAGAAGATGGGGATCTGCTGCAGGGCTATCCAACGCAGTTCTCTGCACGAACTTATGTTGTCCCCGGAAATGGACGATATAAGAACAGCGGACTGACGGTACGTTTTGTCCAAGGCCAAAAACGCCGAATATTCCTGGGTATAGTACGTTTCAGCTAGATGCATATTGGAGACATTATGGGAAATGATGAGCTTGAAGAGGTGGTTTCGCAGGAAGGCTCAGAAACCAAGAATGAGCAAGAGTGGGCATTACGTGTTGAAGAAATCCTTCGGCAGTGGCTGATTGACCAACCGTACAGCGCAAAACTGGCCTTCGTGCTGCTAGACGGCTGCCGACTCGCCGATCATCGGACGCAGTGTCTCTTCCGGGAAATCACTGAGAAATACAAGGCAGAGGTGATCAGTGCGGCGGAAGAGCTGCCTGGCACCCTTGTCAATACGGAGATACTCCTGACGGGCATAGCCAGCGATATGCTGCATTCTGAGGAGCGCATGCCTGACCTGCCCCAGAAAGATGAATCTGACAGACATGAGACGTAGGTAAGCCGCTAACGAGATTCACCCTTTATGATTTGGGCCCGCCGTTCGGCGAAAGCGGCATTATAGAATACAAACCCAAATCCTTGAGCGTGAAGGTGGGAGAGGAAGGCCCTCGAGCTCTGTTTGCCGATCCGAGAGTGATTTTACCGGCGTGAGCGCGAGTTCAGATCCCTGAAGAGTGCCTCAAATCGCTGAAACGCTTCTTCCAAGTCGCCTAGCTTGCGTTGAAGCTTCTTGCCGTTTTCTGTCAGATATTCTGCCGGGGCATGAGGATCTAATTCAGGGATTGTCGAGGGGATCATCCCAAAGTGCTGCTCGACCTCTGTGATCACACTTCCGTTCAAAGATGTCGCTTGGATGGTGCGGAGCCTATGCTTTCGCGGGAGTTTGTAGCACATGTTCACAAGCGTGAAGTAGGCCTCGCGTCCTATCAAATCCTCAACGCTTCCTCCGTGAGTATCTGCATACGTATCCACGGTGAATACGCGACAGTCCGCCAGGAGTTCGGAGTTTCTCGGGTCCAAGACATTGCTGTCTTGGGCAGGCAGGCCATTGAGCAGCACCGCGATATCTGGACTGCCCCCCGCTAGCAACGACGTTAAGGCGCGTATCTTATTGACCTCTCCACAAGGAACGATCATCCACGTGGAGTCCAGTGCGGCCTGACCTCTTTCTGCGAGCCGTTTGGAAAACCATCTCAGGTAAAGCAGGTCCGACAACTTTTCCACGAAGAGGATCTTTTTCTTCGTGGACAGCGTCTGTGATATCTCGTATCCCAACGCGGCCTGCAACGGAACCAGCGTATCAGGGTCCCGGCTTAGGACTCGATCTCCGACCTTGGTGCCCAGGTACTTCTCCCTGCCGCCGTCCGACCTTACAATAACGTCCTCAACTGTGCGCGCCCAATGCAGCTTGTCCACGTCCAGCATGAACGGTGAATGCGTTGTGTAGATCACCTGGTAATGGGGGGCCAGCTCTTCCGAAATGTATCGACGCAGGTCCTCCTGGGCTTTGGCGTGCAGACCGAACCCGGGATCATCAAGCAAAACGATGAGATTCTGGCCGTAGTTTCGCCTCATTTGAGAAAACCACACCAGGAAGGAAAAGAACCATACGAACCCGGTGCTTCGCTCGTCGAAGTTCAACGTCAGGTTGTGCCGAACATTGAGAATACGCGTTTCGAATATCAGGCCTTTATTGAAAGGGGCTGGATCGTTCGCTCTGGCCGGATGGACGTTGAAGCTCACTCTGAGATTACTGTTTTGACTCCAATAGTGGAAGATTTTGTCCGTAATGGGAGTGGAAGCAGCCTCCAGTTCGACGATCAATTCCTCGGAGGTCTGAGCATCCCTCAGCTTCTCAGGGGTCGTGCCCGCCAGGTCGAGCAGGGCCAAGAAGACACGGTCTGAACCCGAGAGTCCTCCCTTGCGTTGCTTTTCAATGATGTCGTTTACCGATACCCGGCCGTTCATCACAAGAAACTTGGAGAAATAGACGAATCTCGGTAAAAGCGCTTCGACGTTAGCATCACACTTGCGATTCTTGTAGTAGCCTTCGGAAATCGTGACCGTTCTCGACTGCACGGCGTCGGGGCCGAAAGTCGCCGTAAGCTCCTCCACGTCCTTGTCGTCAAGTTCCCACGTGGTGGTCAGTGCGTCGTCGGGCTCTGCGTCCGCCCTCCGCTGATATTCCTTGAGACGTCGCCTCGGATACTCGGAAAGCACGTCAAACTCTCCGAGTTCTTCCACATCCGGGTTCAGCTTATAGAGAGCTTCGAGCAATGAGGTCTTTCCGGCTTCATTCTTTCCTACCAGACACGTTACCGGGCAGACTTCAAACTCGGTAGAATCATCCACGCACTTGAAATTTCGGACTCGAACGGATTTGAGTTTCATGTTCCTCCTCCCCACGTCGAACGGCTACCGGGACCCGACCACTCAGCGAAAAACCCATTGCTTATGCGCCTGCATAAAGCCCCTCGCGATTACCTCATTCTCTGGTGCCGCGCCATGAAGACACGGAAAAACACCCAATCGGGATCTTCTATATGCAATCAGAGAGCCATTTCTCAAGACCCTCACCAGGATAATATCATTATTTCATCTAAATTGCAACAATTTTCCGGGAAATTACAGGAAAAAAGAGCATCCATTAGATTTTCCGTAAAGTCAAGAAATACGCTTTCGGCCGCAATTCTTCTTTTGCCGCGATTTCTTGTCGGCTGGCGATTTATCTAGGGCGTGCCTATTCTTTCGTCCAGTCATCCATTCGGTTCCAGAGGCCACGGAAAGCAGCAGGGTGACCTTCCATTACATCATCGATGGAGCCAGAAAAAGATCAGTCCATGACAGCGTTCAAAGGATCAAACAGCTTTCGCTGTCGTAACTGGCTCTCGGGCTCATCCATGCGAGCATGAACATTCAGCCCTCAAGATTCGCACGATGCGTGAAAGCATCTAAACCGTGATTGCCACTTCCATGGAGGGCCACGCGGCGGCGTTCCAATCAGGCTTGGATGGTCCGAAACCCGTGCCTGAGAGACCTTGCGGAGAAATCAAGGAGAAAAAAAGGGTCGGGTTTTCGATTTTGGTATTCATGTTCCCTTCCCTCCTCTAGGACTGAATTCACATGGATTTCTTTCAACTTTGACCACGAAGCTCACGAGAGAACGCAAAGATTTTGACAGTGATCAATAACTCCACGTTGTAGCCCTTCGTGGTTCTTCATGCCTTCGCGGTTGGATCCTGTATCTTCGGACAACTGCGTCCACTTGCAGTTATATCATCAACAGGACAACGGGAGGCTTGAATATCGAACACCGAACACCCAATAATGAATGCCGAAGGATAGCATCTGTGCAAA
This sequence comes from Sedimentisphaerales bacterium, assembly GCA_037381725.1. Lineage (GTDB taxonomy): Bacteria > Planctomycetota > Phycisphaerae > Sedimentisphaerales > Anaerobacaceae > JAFGTG01. The sequence continues at coordinate 6,120 of JARRQQ010000094.1, read as the reverse complement.
TCTTGTTGATCGGGTCCGAATGAGCTGTGTTAGTTTGCGAAAGCTGTGGCAAATGTTAATATTTCACTTGACAACGGATAGTTAATTTAGTATAATATATAACTATCATCAATATGACACAGACTACAGAACAAAACAGTTGGAGGAGTCGAAGACAGAGGACGGCATGAAGGACATCGGAAAATCGGAGGATCAGGGTGTGGGAATCAGGAGACTTGTCATTTGCGACTTGTGATTTGCGCTTCACGATTGAGAATTTCTTGCGCATCTGTGAGTTCTGTCGCTAAGAGTTTCAGAAGAGTCGGCAAAAATGTCAAAGAATGCCAAAAGTCAGTCATGTTGCCTTGCCATGCCCAGGGCCAATTCTCACGAATTTAGACTGATGACTCAGCATAGTTTCGCTCATCCTGTCCATCCCGTTATCCTGTCAAAACAAACCCAATCCGACGGATCCTATTTGACCGGTGTTTCATTCGTGCGCATCGGTGGCTATTCTGAAAAAACAAAGCCAATCCTCACGTTTACTCCGTGAGATAGATTCAATGAGCCTTTCATGCAGTAAATTTATTCAAAAGAGCGCAAAAATTTACATAATTTTACATAAAATGCAACTCTGTGTCTGAAAATGCAGAAAAATATCCAAAAAAGCCATTCTTCTCGTCTATATTGGGCTTTATTTGTGGATCATTTGGAAAAACAAACCCAATTGTCAGGGAATCGGCGGGGCGAGCCGCCATCCTATGAATCTAAAGGAGGTGATTGCGAAAAACAAACCCAATCTCACCCAAAAGGGGTAGACAGTCACCCGCAGCCAGAGATTGCCATGGCCTTTCGGGCCTCGCAATGACATCTGTATGTCTTCTGCGCTCCTGGACCTATCAACCTGCTCTTGAAAAACAAAGCCAATTTGGGCTCTGCCACCGGGCACGCAGAGCACGCGGGGAGAGAGGCAACTCCGGGTAACATATCTATCTCAACGCTCGGTAATCTCGGTGACATCGGCGGTAAATGTTGTACTTACATAGGCTTACTGTTTCTCAGCAAACGGCAGCGTGTCGGGGACGACATGGACTTCGGTGGTGAATTTGTGTAGGAAGCCGCTGCTGCTGGGATAGGACAGCTCGACGAAAAAAGCGGTCCAGCCTTTGGGTGGCGCAGGGACTTTAGCGACGTACCGGCCGGGCCCCTGCTCGCTGAGGTCGGAGCTTTCCCAGACTTTGCCGATGGTCTGAAGCCTGAAATCCCGGGCCGTGGGGTTGGTGGCTTGCCAAAGCTTCACCGTTGAAGGTCTTGTCGCGCCTATCTTGACCTCGATGGAATCGTCGTCTCTGACGGTCCAGGTGAAGTTCGGCCGATCCTCGCCCGTCAGGACGGACTTGAAGAAGGCCAGCAGGCTTTGGGGGGCGTCCGAGCCGCCGAGGCCGTGGTCGGTGTTGGGGACGTAGCGGAGGTGCTTCTCGCCCGGCAGGTCGGCGAAGTAGAACTGGGCCGAGTCAGGCAGAAAGAACTGGTCGCCGCTCGAATTGATCAAGAGCTTGGGGATATTCGCGTAGCGGTCGCGGTATTCGTACGGATCGACGGTTTTCAGCAGAGGCTCTGCCTGCGGGCTGCTGAGCTTCTCGAAGACGTCCAGATCTTCGTAGTCCGCAATCGCCTGTGAATAGAAGCCGTAGGCGGCGAAGTGATGCTGCATCTGCTCGTCCATGTTGAGCACGTCGATGACGGCTGGAGCGATGGCGACGACCCGCTTATCGACCGCGGCGGTCAGCCACGTCGTCCAGCCGCGCTTGGAGCCACCAGAGACAACGAAGTGCTTGATGTTGATCGCGCCGGTGTCGAGCGACGTGAGGTGCTTCTGGACCGTGTCCATCGCGCGGACGGCGCTCTTGACCATCGGTAGAAGCAAAGGCCACGTGGCGTCGCCCGTGGCCATGAACTTGACAAAGGTGTATGCGATGATTCCATCTTCCGAGCGAGGCCCGCCGCCGTCCGGGAAAGTCAGCGGCTCATTGGGCACCTGCTTGATATCCGCAACGACGGCGTTGGCGGTCAGGGCAATCCCCACGATCATCTTGTCCGGCGCGTCCGGGGGGGACTTGCGGTTGCTGCCGCCGTTGATCCACAGCAAAGCCGTGTCGCTCGTGGCGTTGTTCGGCTTGATAATGGTTAGCCAGTGTTTCCAGAGCGTCCGGTCGACTTCGTTCTTGCTGCGCCAAGTCTGCGAGGTCAGCTCGATCACGTAGGCGGTGTAGCCGGGGCCGGGGATGGTCTTGGCAACATGGTAGCTGTAGCTCGCATCCGGAGCGGCCACGTAATCATCCAGCGCGGTGCCGGCGGCGAACTGGGTCGCGGTCAGAATCAGTACGGCCAGAGTAGTGAAAAAATATCGCGATTTCATATTCGGTCCTTTCTCGTTTTTGACTTATGCATCCGCCGGGAAGATGGTCCGCAGGTAGTCGGCGTCGTACCGGCAGCTTTCCTCCACGCCCAAGGGCATCTTCGTCCCTTCCATCACGATCCACCCGCGATAGCCGACGTCGTCCATCGCGGCGCGGACCCGCGGGAAGTCGATCGAGCCTTCGCCGTACAGGCCATCGTAGTCCTTGGCGTGAACCTGGCAGATATGCCGACCGAGCTGACGGATCTCGCTGTAAATGTCATAGCCCTGCTTATGCGAGTTGCCCACGTCGTAGTAGACCTTCACTGCAGGGGAGCCGACTCGCTGGATGATGTCCAGGAGCTGGTCGGCGTCGAGCCAGGATTCGATGCCGAGTGTCACGGCGGCCCGCTCGGCCTTCGGCGCGACGGCCCGCAGCCGCCTGATTGCTTCGTTGACGCCCTCCTCGTCGTTTTGCAGGTCGCCGTTGCCGAAGAACGCGAGTAAGATGATATCCGTCTTCATCACTTTGGCCACGTTGATGCCTTCCCACACCCATCGCTCGGCGCGCGGATCACTCTTGTAGGGAATCTCGTTCAGAACGCCCATCGCCAGGGAGGCGATCTCCATCTGCTGCTTCTTGGCTTCTTCGATGAATCGCTTCTGAAGGTCTGGATCGAACAATGGTAGCTTGTCGGCGCCACCTCCGAAATCCACCTGCACGCCGTCGAGCCCTATTTGCCTGGCCTCTGCCAGGGAGGCTGGATTCGCTCTCTTGCCTATCGTCCAGTCGCACACGCCGAGCTTGAAGCCCTGGAAGCAGTTACACGTGGCGTAGCGCGCGCAGGACGACGTGAGCGTCAAGCCGGCCACCGCCCCGGCGGCGCCAACAAGCATCTGACGTCGGGTCATATATAGACTGTTCATGTCACGTTCCCCGTAAACGAAGCCGTATCAGGTGCAGAATGACAGAGCGGCATTTGTCTCATCGAGCATTCTGGTCTGTCTACACTTTCATGCCTTTGAGATCAGCTTCGAGTTTCTCCGTACTGTTGACAAGCCGGCTCCACATCACCTTCTCACCCGTATACGCGGCGGTCCGGCCAAGGATGGTCACCAGATTGCTCCGCACGCTCGGAGCGACCGTGGGATTGTCGAACTTGCCTTCGGTCACGCTCTTGTGGAAGCCGGCGATGTTGGCCACGGCGCCGTCTTTGTAGATGCCCGGGCTTCTACCGCCTCGATACATGTTTTCGCCGCGGACCATCGTCTGGCCGCCATACGAGGTTTCGAGCACACCCTTCGAGCCGAACATGCGGTTGCGAATGCCGTCAGGCTGTGTGCCGTAGCCGGAGAACTGTTTCGAGCTAAACGTGATGCCGACCTTGTTCGGATACTCGAACATCAGGACAAAGTGATCGTTGCAGGTCCCGACGGGCCGGATCGACCGACCGCACGTACCAACGGCGTACACCGGCTCGGTATCCATGATCCAGCTCATCACGTCGAGCGTGTGAATGTTCTGCTCGGTGATGATGTCGCCCGACAATACCCTGTCGAGGCCCCACGCCCGCAGCCGATTTTCAGGATGTTCCGGGATACTGCGCCACGCATCGTACTTCCCTTTGAACGGGCAATCCGCATGGTAAATCGCCTCTCCGAAAACCAGCTCGCCGATGGCGCCCTCGTGAACGCGCCTGAGCGACTCGCAATAAAACGGATCGACGCGAGTCTGGAAATCCACAAGGAAACACCGCCTCTTCTGAGAGGCTTTCTTACCGCTGTTACCGATACTGTGACAGCCGGGCACGTCCACTGCGATCGGCTTGGCGACGTACACGTGACGGCCCGCGTCCACGGCAGCCGCCGCATGAATCGGATGGAAATACGGCGGACTGATAATCGCTACGGCGTCCACCTTCTCGATCACTTTCTTATAGCCCGAAAGCCCGGTGAAGCGATTCGATTCAGGCACGCCGAATTTGCCGCCGCAGTTGTCCACTCGGTCCTGGAAGTAATCGGCGACGGCTGCGAGATTGTATCCTCCGTGCTCTTTGAACAGGTTGGCAATCCATGTCCCCCTGCCGCCGCAGCCGATCAGGCCTAGATTGATCTTGGAGTTAGCGCCGGCCGCATGAACAAGCTCCGGCTTGACAACGGTGAACGACAAAGCCGCCGCTCCGGCGCCCGCCATGAACTGGCGACGACTTATCGAGCCGGAATTCGTGTCGGCTATAGAAGTCTCTTTGTGTTGTGACATTTCGTTTTCCTTCCATTCAATCGTTACACTCTCATATAGGCTTCGCGTTTGACCTTTCCGGTCGCCGTCTTTTGAAATTCTTCGATCCGTATTTCGAGATGATGCGAAGAGATCTTCTCGAAGCTGGATAACTGCCGGCTTCTTTGCTGACACTCGTTGATGTTTTGCCAAATGAGATTCTTCAAAAGCTTCGGCTGCTTTTCCAAATCCGTCGGCGAGAAACTGACCCGCGTCGCTATCGCTTCCCAGGCGGGGCGCACGATGGCTTTGACGATTTCCTGCTCGATGCCGGTCGCGTCCTTCCACAAACCGGGAACGACTAATACCTCGTGCACGTACTCGGCCTCCGACAAGGCCGACTCGACCCGCTCGGGATGGACGTTTTTGCCGCCGGGCAGAACGATCACATACTTCTTCCTGCCCGTGATGTAGAGATTCCCCTCCACATCCAGATAGCCTACGTCACCGGTCAGCAGCCAGCGGACGCCCTTCTCATCGATGCGAATCACGGCTTGCGTCGATTTCGGATTCTTATAGTAGCCCTTCATGATGCAAGGCCCGCCCAGGGCAATTTCGCCCTTTTCGCCGGGCGGGAGGGTTTGATTTTCCTCGTCGACGATCTTGACCGACAGCGTCGAGATAGGCTTGCCCACCGAGCCTAATCTTGTGGGACTGTTGTTAAAACCGTACACGGGCGAGTTCTCGGTCGTGCCGTAGCCTTCGTAAAGCAGCAGGCCGCGCCGCCAGCACACGTCGATCACCCACCTGGGCATTGGTGCCGAGCCGGAAAGGAAGAACCGCAGTTTTTCCCAGCCTTGCTTTTTCAGAATCGCCTTTCCTATCCGCTCCGGCCACCACCAATCGATGAGCCGCAGATACGGCTTCTTTCGCTTCTGTTTGGTCAGGACCTCTTCGATCCCCTTGGCGAGCATGGTGAAAAGAGCGGGCACCGCCACGAAGATGGTGATGTCCTTGTCCCGGATGAATTCGGCGATCTCACGGTACTTGTTAGTGTACACGTTCGTCGCACCTACACACAGAGCCAACATCTTGCCGACGGTCAGGCCGAACGAATGATGAGGCGGAAGGATGTGGCCGAGCTTGTCGGTGGGCGTGATCTGTACCTTCTCGACGGAGCCTTGCAGATTGGTGATGAAATTCTCGTGCGTCAGCTCGACCTCGCGCGGGTCGCCCGTCGTGCCGGATGTGCACAGAATCGCGGCCGTCATCTCTGGGCCGATCTCGACTCCGATGCTGCTAAGCAGGTCGTCGACGTCCGCGCGGTTCAGGCCGACCCGGTCATGGACCGTCATCGGGACGACCCCGATGTCCCGCGCGGCGGCGAATTCCTCCAACTCCGCCCGGGCGGCGACATCCTGATAGTCATCCGCCACGACTACCAGCCGCGTGTCCGTATGGGCCAGGTGGTCTGTGACGCCATCGACCGGTCTCTCCGGATCGATCAGCACGGGCTGGGCGCCGG
>JARRQQ010000093.1:0-9628 GCA_037381725.1 Sedimentisphaerales bacterium | reverse complement strand
CCCAGACCCGTGCCGAAGGCCGGGAATTTCGTCCAGGCGACCGCTATATCTTTGACGATTTGCGAGCGGCCTCCCTCCGCCTCATGTAGCTCCTGAAGACTTGAGAGTCTGTCGTAGACCGCGTCGAATCCTAGATAGAGGATACAAACAAAAGCCCCAAGAGCCAACAGAATCATGACCCAGCCGTGTCCTCTGACAGACCTCCGCGAGCTCAGGATCAACGTGGTTAGGCCGGCGGCAATTAGCAAGCTCACCATACCCCCACGACTCAGTGACATGAAAACGGTGGCCGCCCCAAGAATCACCATCACCACAACCAACCAAATCGACCTGAAAGCAGGAGAGGTTATGCACTCACAGACAACCGTCGGCGTGATCTTCTTGCCCGAAAAGACGTCGTGGATTCTCATCAATAGAAATCCGACGGCGGCTCCGAGGGAGAGGTTCATAAACTGGGCGTAGTGGCTGTGGTTGACAAACGGACCGGCGCGAGCTTCGTCTCTGCCGGCAGGCACCACCCAGTATATCTTCCCGTTGCCAAAGAGGTCCTGTCCCAGTGCCAGAACAGCCACCACGCCGCCAATAATCGTGATGGCGGCAAGGAGCCGTCGTATCTGATCCGTTCGGCGGTATACGTTGACGACTATGAAGAAGACCACCGCGACGGAGAGCACCAGACGCAGATCATGCTTCGTGGCGTTCGAGTAGAAACTCACTGTCATAGACCTTAGCAGCTCACTCGAATTGGGCAAATCCTCCAGAAGCTCTCGTTTCGTGGCGACGGTCCTCGGAGAGATTGCCTCTGTAAGAGGAGTGGGTAAAGGAACGAGCTGAAGAACCGCGACAAGAATGAACAATGCGACCGGCACATAGGCCCACGACCAGACCAAGCGGACGCCTGTCTCGAAGACAAGCTTCAAAAGAAAACAGATGCAAATGGCTCCTGCCAATGCTAGAACAACCTGTTCGCTCCAAGCCTCCACAGCGCCGAAAGCCAGCGGCATGAATACCAAAAGCGATATCACCAGCCATTCGATCACGTCGTCGAATCGGCTCAACGAAACACCGGATACATTGTTGTGGATACGAGTGGTCATTTGTCGTCCTTAGACACGGGAACCTCCAAAGCGACCCGCTCCGCTCAAGATTGTTCCCGCCACCGGTTCTCTCTCGCCGGCCTCTTTTTTCGTCGGCTGATTGCGGTCCGCGCCGTCGTTGCCGTAATAGCGGTCGTACGTGCCGTAGTAATCGTGGTGACCCTCTTTTGGAACGTCGTTCACCACCACGCCGAGGATATTGGCCCCGATGCTGAGTAGTCCGTCGCGGGCATTTCGGCTGGTCTTCCGAGTGGATTTATCCACCCGCACCACCAGAATCGTGACATGGCAGATGGCGGCAAGAATCCGCGCATCGGTGATGAGCATCACCGGCGGCGAATCAATGATGATACGGTCGTATCGGTCTGCGAGAATCTCCAGGAGCTGAGCGAAGGTGTCACTGTTGAGCAACTCCGACGGATTGGGCACGTCCGGTCCGCATGGTAATAGATCGAGGCCGTGAATCTGAGTCGACTGCGTCGCTTCCGCCGACGTAGTAATGCCGGCGAGGATCGTGCTCAGCCCCACGTCCTGGTGGTTCAGATCAAAGATTTTGTGCTGCATCGCTTTCCTGAAGTCTGCGTCGAGGATGAGGGTTTTCTGTCCGGCTTGAGCTATGGCAATAGCCAAATTGCTCGCCAACGTACTCTTTCCGTCAGCGGGCGTGGGGGAGGTCACCAGTATCGTCTTGGCTTTATTCTTGGGCGCGCCGAAAAAGACCGCAGTACGGACGGTGCGACATGCTTCCGCCCAGGAAGACTGGGGATCCAAGTAGACCTTCTGCCCCATCGACCTGACAGTCTGTTTTCGCGACATAGCCGGCATCGCGCCCAAGACGGGTATGTCCAAAATGGCTGACGCGTCTTCCAACGAACGGAGCCGCTGGTCCATTTGATCGCGAAGCAGCGCCAGGCCGACCGAGAGCACGAAACCGAAAAACGAAGCCGTGGCCATGTATTTGGCTTTTTGGGGACCCGACGGCTTGGCCGGCGGGCGCGCCACTTCCAGGATACTGATGTTGAGCGAACCTGCATCTTCGGTCACACTGAACGCCTTTATCCGATCATCGAGAATCTCACAATAATTCTTTGCCTGCTGGTAATCGGATTCTAGCACGGTGTACTCAGTAAGCTGTTTATTGAGTTGAGCGACCTGCTCACGCTGGGCTTCATAGAGACGTGCTTTCTCCTCCTCGTCTTCTTTGGCGACCTCATATTGCCGTTTGGCTATCGCCACTTGAGCTTGGAGAAAGTCCGCGTCCAACTGAGCGAGTCGGTTCCTGGCCCGGTCAATCTTGTGCTGGAGCGACCGAACCCATGGATGATCCGGCTTCGCGCGGGACTCGATCTCCGCCAGTTCGTCCTCAAGCTGTTCGAGCTTCATCTTGATCTCGTTTCTTTCATTCGTTGTCGAGGTATAAAGTCCCTTCGCCAGCTCTGTCTCGATGTACTGTCGGAGTATGGCGCGATCAGTCGACAGCGTTTTGATGGTCTCGCAGACGGAATTCGCCTCAGTCGTCCGGAGATGGGCCTCGATCATTTTTGTCCTCAAAAGATCGAGGGTCTCGATTATAGTGTTGGTGCCCCGATGTTCATAGGCAAGGGCAAGGTTCTTATTCTTGAAATCCATCATGGCTTTGAGTTTGTTCGGAAGATCTTGCTCCCTCCTTTCCTTGTTGAGTATCTTCGCGACCTCGGCGGCCGTACTGCGTTTGCGCTTGGTATGATCGCTAATGTAGGAATCAACAATGGCATTCACCAGGTCTGCCGCTTCGTTCGGAACGGGGGAGTCGCAAGAAATGCTGATGATATCGTCTTTCTTTCCGACCGAGACATCCAACGCTTGTTTCTTAAGAAAGACTATCGGATTGTCGACCTTTTCAAACGTCTTCAACCGTTTGGTGTCAAACTCGACCAGGGCCGCCGAGAGTATGTCCATGGACTTCAGCAATTCGGCCTGAGTATACAGGTAATTCTTCGACTGTGTCATGACCCCTTCGGATTCTGTCAGTATCCTCGGGCCGCTTTGCTCAACGTAGATTCTGGACGTGCTGGTATAAACGGGCGGGCTTTTGGCGATGAAAACGAACCCTCCCGCCAGAGACACGGTCATGGTTGCGAGCACGATCCATCGGTTGCGCCACAGGGTTTGGATGAGACTCTCGGGCACGGCGCCGACTGCCTGCGGCGGTCTCAAGCGACCGTTGTCCTGTCCCATTGCTCGAATGTTGCCGGTCTGGCGTACCATGTTCTTCGTCGTCTTTACATTGACTTGCGATCTTGTGCAGTCTCTATTCCAATTGTCTAATTCTCCCAGGCGTCGTTCATCTGCCAGTACGTACCAATATTGATCCTGAACACCGTATCCAGGAACTGCTTCGTTCGTGTTCGCGGCGTCTGTTCGACGGCAATAATGTCGCCGGGCTTGATTCGTGTGTTCAATGCCTCCGTGAGCTGCGAACCATTTTTAACGTTAACCACTTTGAGAGTCGCACTGGCAATCGTACCGCCACGCCTGATACGATAGATCGTAGCGTAGCGGGGCTCAGTAACACGATCCAATCCACCGGCGAAGGCCAGTGCTTGCATAAGGTTGTAGTGAGCATCCGGCGGATAGGGGAAGTTCCCCGGGCGATCCACAAGTCCGACAACGGAGAACAGAGGCGGCTCCAACGGCTCTACGATAACCGTGTCGCCGGCCTTGAGCACGACATCAGTAAAGGGGATATTCAGTCCCTTGACCGGCAGTACAAAAGCATTGGGTTCCTGGGGGCTACCGGATTCGGTTATCCTCTCACCTTCCGGCCCCCGGCCCCGGTTGAGTACCTCAACTGCCTTCTTGTCAAAAAGCTCATCCACACCCGCGTTCACACTGAGATAACTCGCAAAAGCCTCCTGGTTTCGAGTCGCATTTTTATTCTTCCCGCCGAGGACACTCCGGAGCTCGGGCCCACCGTATTGTCTCGGATGGACCGGAGGCCAGGGGCCAGGGGCCGCCCGAGCAGTTGCAACGTCGGTTCTCTGGCGGCGTGTCGTCGTCGCTCCGTTTTCTATGGCTGCCCTTGGGGCTGGATCAGATCCGCTGTTGGGAATAACAGGTTTGCGGTGCACGATCCGGATGACGGCCGCTCCGTCATCAACGATACCGCCGGCTTCCATGAGGAGCGCCACGAGTGACATCTGATCGCTGCGGAGCGAGTAGACGCCGGGGTTTTCAACGGCTCCGGTGACGGACACTTTGGCCGTTTTGTACTCGAGGACGCGCGCAAACACAGAAGGACGCGTGACAACGTACTTGGGCCAATAGGCGGCAATAACGCTCGATTCGATCTGGGACAGTGTTTTCCCCGCCACTTTTATGTCGCCGACCGTGGGAAGATCCATCGTCCCGGCCTCGTCGACCCGGCATATATAGGGCGCGACCGTTTGAGCGCGACTCGCCTCCTCGGCCGTGATAAATCGTATTATGGACGGCATCGTCAGTTCCAGAACGTCACCCGGCACGATGCGGTAGGGTCCGGTCTGAGTTTCCGCTTTTGCCAAACGCTCGACGTCTAACGAAGGGCTAACAGGACCGGCGTTTCGGAATGCGGCCAGCTCGGCCGGCGACGGCAGGTGAACATCATCGCCGCAACCGATCAAGAATATGCATAGACACATTGCCTGAGAAACGTATTTAACGATTTGACACCCTGGTTCACAGGCGCCCGACATTGCGTCTTTTATCAGCTTCATGTCACACCCTTTGTGCTAGTCGTCTGGTGGCTTGTGTTTTCCCCGAGGTTCTTCACACGCATGTATCAACCAAACGGCGAGCCTGGCACGAGCAGAAAAATAGAGATGGCTCCCCTAATCATCTCGTCTCGTCATCTCATACCCAAGTTACGATCTCCTTCTTCTTCATAAGGAAACGATGACCTCGCCAGGCACAAACCTTCCCCGCCATCCTGATCGTACTGGTTACTCACAGGATTTAGAGCGAACTACATGCTCGCTCGACTCATTGTACCACGGTGGGGCACAGCAGCTTTAGTGCCGCGTGCTCGTCACAGTTGCATTCAGCAACATTAGGAGTCCCAATGAGGCCGGATCGGACTGCGAGGACGGGGTCTCGGTGGTATGACAGGTCTTCTGCCCGGCACACTGGATGGTGTACCTGGCACGTCGGGTTTGCCCGGTATGTCGTCGGGTTTGCCTTTTTCCTGTCCGCCACTGTGCCGGCTTCTTTCGCTAACATCAGGTAACGACCGTTTGTCCGCAACCGTGGGAACGACCCAAGGTTCGCTCGGTCCACTTTCGGTCACATACGTCGTACGAATGAGCCTGAAGGGATCGAATAGGCTCAGGCGATTGGATCCCTGCTCATTAGAGTCCGCGTATGTCGCTGTGCCAAGTCCTATGATGGCCACCAAGGCCAGCATCCCAAATAGAACGCGACATTTCGGGGCAATTTTACTTCTTCTCTTCATAAATGGCTCCTTTCACAATTGTATGGTGACATCAATGGGATCTAATCCCTCGGAAATGACCGACTCACGAAGAAAATGGAGCAATTCTCCGGCATAACCCCAGTAGATCAAGCCATCTTGAGAAAGCTCATCGCCGATTTCAACATTCTTGGCGCCGACATCGTGCGCGGCGACAACGTGCTCGGCAAGGCCCAGCACAACCGTGGATGGCTCGCGTCCCGAGTCGTAGGAAATGTAACCACGTGTACCTTCAGAGCTGTCCTTGATCTTGGAATGGAAACTATCGATCCCTGCCCGCCAGATATTGTCAAATGGATCATTCGCAAGATCGCTTGGGCGTGCCAACGCCAAGGCTTCATCGGCGAAAAAGTTGTCATTGGGGGCCAAGAGAACATGGTAGCCCGTGAATTCGCTGCAGGCCAGCAAGGCGCTCTTCCTGGTCCACGCATAGGTGTCGACCATTCGCGTTGCGATTGAGCCGGTGAAGCCCGCTTCGTCAATCCAAATTCCACTATCAGCGCCTTTCTTCACTTGTTTGTCTACGAGTCCATCTGCAACAGCTTTAATTGCCTCATCGACGGGCGAAGCTATCAACTGAGTTTCAACAGACATTCCGGCACCAAACATTACGATGGAACAAATAAGACTATAATGTCTCCATGTTTTCATTTGAGCCTGCTCTCACAATTACACAAGATAACATTGTCTACTTCCTGGTCTCTGCTTAGCCACCCTCAGATACCGAAGACTCTAAAGGTCGACACAATTCAGAATATTAGGCACATCTCCTGCTAACAACTTTTATGGAACTATCTTAAGACTTCGGAATACTGGATCAACGGTAGTCACTACGTGTTTTCCTTGACTCGAACCTCACAATCAGATAGCGTCGGGTATGCAAAGTCGTCCGGGCATAACACGAATGATTTCAAGCGAGTGTTGACATCGTACCTGTGGGCGCTAAGTTGATGATATTGGCCGAGACAAGTGTCTGAATAGCATTTCATAGAAATAGCGCCATTGTCAGGCGACCTTTCGTCTGTGTGCGACGGCCGCGGCGCGATTTCGTTTCACCAGGTAGCGACGAACCTCATCGAGCAGTTCACTCATGTTCCGGCACCTGTGGTTGCGGGTCACGTTGGCGTGCAACTCCCGCCAAGGGAGTTCTGCCATCACTTCAGCAAGATCCGGCGGCTGACGGGTATTGAAACTGGCACGTTCCACGACCTGCGAGGAACCTGCTTGAGCAACTGGGTGACCCTGGGGCTCAGTCTACACGAGGTCAAGGAGTTGGCCGGGCACGCGAGGATTGAGACCACGGAGCGGTTCTACCGAGCGATCCGAACGGACGTGGTGGACCGGGCTCGAGCTGCCTCCGAAGTACCATGCAACGGCCATTCTGTTGCGCGCCCAATCAGAATCACAGAATTCGGAGAAATCGACCTATGTAGGCACTTCAAAGGCAGAGCCTTAGAAAATGAGGTCTGAGAAGCATATGCAGGTGGTTAAAGGACGACAAGACCGATGCCTCTCGCTTCAGATCACGACATACGAAATCCATTGGTTCGGCTCATCAGAGTCGCATCATAGATATCATCTTCTCGGCGTCAACATCTTACCAACCATCGACCAGACCCGCTGCGCGACAGCCGGGAAGCGGTTTGATGCTCGGAGAGGACAAACAGCTTTGTGCTTGATTCTGAAAGACTATTTCGATAGCATTATTAGCTAAGCGCTTAGCGCCTGATCATAAACGGCGCAGAGCATTGTACGTGTAGATTTCTCGAGGGGTCGCTTGTCACCCGGGATTCACTGAGGAGAGCTATGAACGTCCCATTCATAAGGCGTCGCCAGTTTCTCGCCGGCGTCGCGAAAGGAGCTGCGGCGCTCGCGATTTCGTCGGTCGATAACGCCGAGCCTGCGTCGCATTCGCCTCGTGGCCGACAGTCCGCATCTGGTATTGCCGGCCTGGCTTTCCGGCCTCTTCCATTGGGCTCGGTTACTCCCACGGGCTGGCTACGGCGCCAGCTCCGCCTTCAGGCAGACGGCTTGACGGGACACCTCGACGAATTCTGGCCTGATGTGGCCGAGAGCCAGTGGTTCGGAGGTAAGGCCGAAGGCTGGGAACGGGCACCTTACTGGCTCGACGGTGTCATGCCGCTGGCTTGGGTTCTGGGCGATACGGCCCTTCAGGAAAAGTGCGAAAAGTACGTCAAGAAGATCATCGCCGGCCAGCGTTCCGACGGCTGGTACGCTCCCTACCCTATCGATGCCGCCAGCAAACGGTACGATCTGTGGGCCATTCTTCTGGTGAACAAAGTCCTCATTCAATACCATGAGGCAACGGGCGAGGCGGCTGTCCTCGAAGCTGTCGTTCGAAATCTCAAAGCAATGCTCAGAATCCTCGACCAGGTTCCCCTGTTCGGCTGGGGCAGGTTCCGCTGGTTCGAGGGGCTCGTCAGCATTTATTATGTCTATGAGAGCACCGGCGAACCCTGGCTTTTGGATCTGGCTGACAAGCTCTACGTTCAAGGTTTTGATTACATGGACTTTTACGCCGGGAAGGACGTCACCATACCGACACCGCGACGTGGTCTCTGGCGTTGGGACAAGCACGTCGTCAACACAGGCATGGCACTCAAAGCCTACGCTCTCTCATCACGGTTGACCCGTCGGGAAAGTGAACGTGCCTTCGGTGCAAAAATGCTTGAGATTCTGGACCGTTACCACGGCCAGGTGACGGGAATGTTCACAGGGGACGAATGCTTGGCCGGCACGAATCCGGTGCAAGGCACAGAACTTTGCGCAGTGGTCGAGACGCTGTACTCGCTCGAGCAGTTAATTTCAATTACCGGTGATCCGGCCTTCGGCGACCGTTTGGAACGCATTGCGTTCAACGCTCTGCCGGCGACGTTTGCTCCCGACATGTGGTCACACCAATACGACCAACAGGTCAACCAAGTCCAGTGCACGATCAACCCTGATTACATGTGGACGACGAATGGGCCCAATTCCAATATTTATGGCCTTGAGCCGAACTACGGATGCTGCACATCGAACATGCATCAGGGCTGGCCGAAGTTTGCGAGCCACCTTTGGATGCGAGCCGGTGATGGGTTGGCGGCGGTGGCGTACGCACCAGGCTCGGTCCGATTCGAAACGCAGGGAATACGGGTTCATGTGACCCTCGATACCGACTATCCCTTCCGCGAGACCATCGAACTGACGGTAAAAGCGGATGAGCCTGTTCGCTTCCCGCTATTACTCCGCGTCCCAGCGTGGACGCGAGACGCTACAATCGAAATTCAGGGTGAATCCCAACAACGTTTAAGACCCGACACTTTCCACCGGATTGAGCGCGAATGGAAGGGCACAGTCAGTGCGGCGATTCACTTCCCGATGAAGGCCAAGACCACACGACGATACAACGGTGCCATCGTCCTCGAACGAGGGCCCCTGGTCTATTCGCTGAAGATTGGCGAGAGGTGGACAAGAGTGAATGCCGATAAGCCTCATCGCGAACTGCCTCACGGTGATTTTGAGGTCCACCCGACCACACCGTGGAACTATGGTGTGTTGCTTGATGAGAAGAACCTTGATACAAGCGTCACGTTCGAAGAGTTGCCCATCGGTGAAAGGCCATTTTCCCCGGAGGGTGCAGGGGTGGCTGCGACAGTCCGGGGCCGCCGCCTGCCGAGATGGAACATCGCTCACGGCTGGGCCGCTGAGGTTCCCCCTGGTCCGCGGGAGTCCAGAGAGCCGCTCAAGCCGTTGACGCTTATCCCTTATGGATGCACGAACATCAGGGTGACAGAGTTCCCGCGGCTACGGCAATAGGCCGTGTATGTAGCTGAGTGCGGTTACGCGTCAAGTTGATCGAGAGTCAAGAAAGAGGACATTGAAATGAGAAGCTTTCTGAACCGTCGTAGTTTCCTGAAAACCGTCGGTTCAGAAAGCTTCTCATTTCAATGTCCTCTTTCTTGACTCTCGATCAACTTGACGCGTAACCGCACTCAGCTACATACACGGCATATTGCCGTAGCCGCGGGAACTCTGTCACCCT
>JARRQQ010000092.1:0-9646 GCA_037381725.1 Sedimentisphaerales bacterium | reverse complement strand
GCGGCTTGAATTTGCCGTACACCTTCGGTACGGAACAATACGTGCAGCTAAAGGGGCAACCGTCGCTGAGTTTCAGCGCGCCGACCTTCAGCCTCCGGTAGGCTTGCCACAACGCCGGCTGCCCCAAATTTGGACTGATTGCAAGATAACTCCAGAGCGGCCCGAGGTCCACGCCTGACACGACCAGATCGGCTCCCAGGCTTTGCGCGTGGCCCCGGCAGAGCGTAGCGTAGACACCGCCCATCACAATCCCCGCTTGCGGCCATGCCTCGCGAACGTCCTCGATGACCTCCTTCAGACCTAAGTACCAATAGGTCATGGTGGTCTGGACAAAAACAAAGTCGAACGGCCCTTCGGTTGCTAAGAAATCCTTAAAGAGGCGGCGGGGCAGACCGAATCGCCGAAAGTACCGTGGTATCTCCCGCAGGCAGGGGGGACTTTGAATCCGCTCACAGTAGAACCGGCCTCTGCCCCATCGGTCGGCGGCGAGTTGCGTCTGTTCCGCCGAGAGAGGATGCAGGCGGTCCATGTAATCGAAGAGTCTGAAATCAGCCTCGCCGCGAAGAAACCCCGCTACACTCAGCAGGCCGTAGGGCTTGAGCCAGAAATCATACGCTGCAAAATCGCAGATTGGCGGATTTACGAGCAATATTTTCGGCTTCATGGCCCATATATACCGGTTTTCACTCCTGGAGCCAAGTCAGGAAGCAGCAAGCACGCGTGCCCACATCCGGCGTGAAGGCCCGCCGCGTCGACACGTCGTGGAGTACGATCGGGCCAGTCGTTTACCCAGCCTGGACGAATGCGTCCCATAAGCAAACGGTTTTCTCCTAGACTCTTTCGGTTGTCGTGCCGAGGTGTGACAATTCCGGTGGTTTTTGCACCGCATAGGGTCCTTCCATTCATGGGGCTTCCTGGCCGAGACGATATAAACTTGTCGCGAAAGAATCAGAACCGGTTCATTAGGGGGTTTGTCTCAATGGAAACGATCGAATGGAATGAAACCTATAGCGTGGGCGTCGAGGAGCTGGATGCACAGCACAAGCGATTGTTCAAAATGATCAACACGCTATTCGAAGCGCCGATTGCGGGAATGGGTTCACGGGTCGTGTCCAACTTGCTGGCAGACATGAGAGAGTATGCCTCCGTGCACTTCGAGACCGAAGAAAGGCACATGTCCGAATGTGCCTATCCTGATCTCGCCAGCCACGTCCGCGCGCATCAGTATTATCGAAAGAAGGTCGATGATCTCTGCGCACGCGCCGTTAGCGAAGAGTCCGAACTGTCCGCAGACATGCTCCGCTTCCTGTACGACTGGCTGGCCGATCACATTCTCTCGTGCGACAAGAGATACGCGCCGTTCCTCAGCGAAGATCGAGCCGCAGTCAGTTAACCAGCCCGGCGTCTACACTCCCTCAACGACTTTGAATCCCATCAGAACGCCAAGGTCTTTGATCGAGTCCATGTAGTCGCCGTAGAATACATCGCGGTGCAGCATCGTCATGACGCCTTGCTCTGAGCCCTTGAGGACGCCCGCGCCCCAGTTGAGATACATACTGCGCGCGTCAGCCACCTTGGTCCAGAACTGTGTCCGGCAGCCAAGCTCATCGTGGGTTACTTTGTAGATCTTCCCCGTCGAGATCAGCATCGTATCGAGATTGACGAACTTGGCGCACGTGACGTCCTGGCCGATACGGTTCTCTATGGCCAGTGACACACCTCGCTCGCTGTCACTCTGGGTCCGGATCGTGAAGGGCAACCGTTTGCCGCCGGGTCCATCCATTTTCGTGGCCGAAGTGCAATGGAAGTGGATCAGGGCGTTCTCCGACGTGTCGAAAACCGGGTCGGAAATGAATCCCGGCACGCCGAAGGCGTAGCTGAATATCAGCATCGTTAGGGTCGAATCCATGTCGCCCTCACAGGCCCCGACGAGACCGAGATCATTGAGCCTGCTGTACGTCAGGCAACCTTTGGCCGGCTCGCCCATACAGTTCGAGCTTGTAACGGCCCGCGCCCCATATTTCATCATCAGGTTTTTCGTCGCGAGATAGAAACGCGCCGAGTTGATGATCTCTTCTCTCGACGGCTCGACGATTCGCTTGGCCTGGCTGATCCATTGTCTTTCCGCCTCGGCCTTGGCGGCCTTGATGTCCACCGCTTCGTGGGCCTTGAGGGTTTCCTCGACGGTGATCGGAATAAGCTCGGCGCCGAGGTGTTTCTTCACCTGGTCGGCGGAACAGGCGGGGGCGGTCCCGAGCGGACCGCGGACGACGAGGATGCGCGTGTGCCGGAGATGAGGCCCGACGCGCATCAGCCTGGCGACCTGCTCGATTCTGCTCCAGTCACTGGTCGGCAGAAGGACGACCTTTTTGCCGGACTTCTGCCACTGGGGGAAGTACATCCAGCCATGCCCGCTGAACGGCTGCGAGAAGACGGCCGTCGGCAATCCCACGTCGATGATCCGGTCCATGGCTGCTTTCGGCGCGCCGCCGCCGTGGCCGGATAGATGAAATAGAAGGACGGCGTCGGCCTCGCTCAGCTTGGGCACGATCTTCTCCACCTCCGCCGGAGGGACCAGCTCGCCGCCGACAAATTTGATGTCGCCGAGTTTGCGTTCGATCTCGCCGAGACATTTGTCGAACCTGGCGATCTCTTCCTGGGGTCGCGACAGATAGATCCCGCCCGTCCGGCCGACGTAGACCTTGTAGATCTTCACCGCCGGCAACTTGGGCGGCCATTCATCGCTTTCGCGGGCAGTAGCGGCCCCGCTCAATTGTGTACCCAGGATGACCGCTCCGGCTCCCACCGCTCCGGCTCCCAAGAACTCTCGTCGGTTTATTTGGCTACTCATCGTTTGGCTCCTTACTGAACATGTTTCACACAGACCGGTCAGACTGACCCATCATACCGCCCTCAATCTTGTCAGACAAGCACCAACTTCTCGAGTTGCGGTCAACAGGGCCGGAAACCGCTGGGCAAAGCAAAGCGAAGCTGGTAGAATCCTGCGGACGCTCGATCCGCGTTTTCTCAGCGCGTTGTGGTTGTTTATCTATCGCGGTATGAGGACCACCTGTGAGTAAGAAGAACAAATTAGTACCCATAGGCGCAGCCGCAAAAAAAGCTGGCGTCTCCCGGCAATCTCTGCAATATTATCTCATGGTCGGGCTGCTGGAACCGGCGGAAGTGACGCCGACCGGCAGGCGGCTGTTCGATGGCAAGTGCATCGAGCGAATCAAACTGATCAAGAAACTGAACAAAAGCGGCTATCCGCTACGCGCCATCAGGGAGTTGTTCCTGGAAGGGCACAGCGGTTAGAGCCTGACAAAATGGAAGATGGGACACGTGCTCACGCTTCAGTTTTGCGGGACTCTGGCTTGAAAGGAGGCGAACCGTGAGTGATTATGAGACGGGTCAGAAACGTCGCAATCTGATCGTCGGCATCTTTGTGCTCTTCGGCGTGACGGCCCTGGTCTGGCTGATTTTCAAGTTCGGTGATCTGCCCGGTTTTGTGGCCGAGCTCGATTCGTACCACGTCTATGTGCAGTTTCCAAACGCGATGGGAGTGGAGAAGGACACGGCCGTGGACTTTTGTGGCTATCAAGTCGGCCGAGTCACAGGCATCAGCCCGCCGAAGGTGATGGAGGATTTGAACACACACAAGTTCTTTCATCAAACGCTGGTCGTTCTGAGCATCGACAAGAAATACAAGGATATTCCGAAGACGGTGGAGGTGAAATTGATGACACGCGGGCTGGGCAGCAGCTATATCGAGCTAAAGCTCAGAAATCTGGACGTCAACGAGCCTATCGGACCGTTTCTCAAGGAGGGTAGTCAGTTACAGGGCTCCACCGGTATGACCAGTGAGTTTTTCCCGGAGGAAAGCCAGAAGCAGTTGAGCGAGCTCATCGAGGGAATCAACGATGTTGTTGGCAACGCCAATGACGTCATCGGGAACAGGGAAAATAAGGAGAACACGAGAAAGGTGTTGGCGAATCTGGCCGAGGCGTCGGGCCAGGCCAAGCAGACGCTGGAACAATTTGGGAAGTTTGCCGCCGCGGGAACCACGGTCCTCAAGCACGCCGACGGCAAGGTGGACGAGGTCGTGACGTCTCTCGTCGATACGAGCGGTCAAGTCAAGGAATTTGCTTCTGCCGGAACGTCCACCCTGCAGAATGTGGACGCAAAAGCGGACAAGCTCCTGACGTCGCTGATGGAGACGACCGAACAGCTCAGCCGGTCGATGGGGGAGTTGCGGTCGGTCCTGGAAAAAATCAATAGCGGCGACGGCACCGCGGGAAAACTTCTCAATGACGGAGCACTCTACGAACATCTGCTCGAAGACTCAAAGCAGCTTAAAGCCGTGCTCGAAGAGATGCAGGCATTCATCGCCGACTGGCGAAACAAGAAGATTGACGTCAAGCTGTTCTAAGGGCGAATTACCGCCGAAAATGGTCAGGTAACAACCGTCGAAACTCTTGTTGATCCGCGTTGAAGGCCGTCTCACTTTTGCCTCATTATCACAATCGTCTGGGCGATATCTGGAGCGGTTGCCGGAAAAACGGCCTCCCGCCCGTCAGCCGAGCCTGCCGTGATATAGTATTCCAGATCGCCCCGAATTGCTCCGGCCGAAACGCGGGCGAAGTAAACGCCGCGCGACGAATTCACGAGAGGAACTGACGTGTACGCGCCCGTGCCCATAGCTCGCCAGTACAAGGTTGCGTCTTTCGGCTTGTCTGTCGCCAGAATAATGACTTTGAGTCTCAGGTCCTCGCCGCTTGACAGGCTGCTGCGAACGGTTGGCACAATCAATCGCAGCGGATCCTCACACTTTCTGGAGGGCACGGCATCTGCGGGCAAGTCGCGGCCCAGAATCTCGGCCAGCTCCTTACCCGGCTCCGTAAGCAGGGTCGGGATGATGTGTTGTTGCCAGTTCGTCACGTTGCCCAACCCGCCATTTGTCGCGATGCTTGCCAGGAGATATCGGTGCACTTGGGCCACGTCCGCAACAAGCTCTTTTCTGATCGGAAGGGCGACCTCCTGCGCGAGGCGTCTGCGAACGTCAGGCCGCTTTTCGTCTTTGACTTGCTTCATCGCCGCGTTGAATTTCGCCCATGTGCAATTGACCTTTCCGACGGAGCGCAGATAGCGGAAAGTGTTCAACCAATAATCGAAGCGTTGCAGATTGCCGCGACCTCTGACGCGCGAGCGCAATTCGGCCATCTTCTGGACAAAAGCATATGCTTTGCTAACTTGGTCCCATGGTCGTTCGTCGGGCCTGATCCCGCCGGGACCGTTCACCCACGTTGCGGGTCGTGGCAAATTTGCGGTTTGCTGGTTTCCCGCAGAGGCCGGTGAGCCGTCCAAACCGGTGAACAGCTTGGCGAGCGGTCCAGCTACCTCCGCACCGAACTGCGTCAACGTCCAATCGGCGTAGAAATCGTCTGCTGGCAAGTCGCGCGGCCGCGCGTCGGATGGCGCTGGGGGAATGTCGGCCTCATAGCCCCCACATGCCGGGCCGCCGCAGTTGAACTTTCTCGTGACTGACTGACCTTTGACAATAAACGCGGCGATGCAAGGATACTCAACGATAGGCTCGAAACCGATCTCCAGGAACCCGTTGTTGACCTTCACGTCTTCAAACGTGTAATCAAGCGCCCTGTCCTTGCCAACCTCAGCGAAAATGTCAAGCGAGCCGATCACTCGCTTGCCCTGGAGCGTGACGCCGAAGACCCGTTTGCCGGCGGCGTCGTAGTGAGGCTCGCAGAGCCTTAGTGTCACCGTGTACGTGCCCTTCGGCACCCGGAGTCGATAGGCTTTCACGTCCCAGATAACCGTTTGGTACAGGCGATCATCCTCTGTGTCGGCGATCGCGTTGTTGGGGAACTGAGCTACGTTACCTCCCTCACGACCTTCCGCCAGCTTGGGCTTGGGCGATTCGATCACCTTGCCGAAGTTCGGATTCCATCCTTGCTGGTCCCAGGCGGCGTGCGCGAGAGCCGAGACGTTCGGCCCGAGGATGCGCGTCCGCCAGTGGATGCCCATCAGCCCCGTGCATCCATAAGCCAGCGCATCGGCGGCGTCACGTCGCATCCGGCCGGCCCAGAGCTGCGGAATCGTCAGGGCCGGGTCGTCCTCAAGCCAGGGAATCGCCCATTTCGGCCGGCCCTGGACGCGAGCGAAGCCCGGCTCGACAGGTGAAAAGCCCACGTTGCGATTGATGCAGCTCATCGGCATGTCCTTCGGCAAGGACGTGTCGAAAAGCGCCCGGCCTTTCGGCGGTCCCAGGACCCAACCGCACGTAGCTAATGTAAACGGAGCATCGACTCTCTTGGCGGCGGCGATGGCGGCCCTGAAATCGGCTAATGTCGCCTCGATCTGCTCATCCTTCGGATTGCCCCAGGTCCAGCCTTCCGGCGTCCAGAACCAGTAATAATCGAGCGGATACGCCTTTGTGATTCGCTGGAACATGCCTTCGTAGAGTTCCCGGACGACTGCGGTATTGTTTGGATCCTTGCCCAGGCTCTCGATACGTTTCTTTACGGCATCGGGGATGATCAGGGGCGTTTCGGTGCCGACGCAAGTTTTGATACCGAGGGCGTGGGCGTAGCCAAACGCCCCCTTCAGCACGTGAGCCATGCGATTGAACAGCTCGTTTGCCTTGCCGCTGGAAAGCTCCGTCCACGGATTCATGCCGCGCATGTAGTCCGGCCCATAGTCATCGCGGTCGAATAGCCGTACCGCTCCGAACGTGTAGTCTTCCGTCTTCGTCGGACGATAACCCCAAGCTCCGGTGACGTTGGCGGTGGTGAAATGCCGCGCCGGATAGCTGAATGTTGCGCTTCCGTCCTCGTCGAAATCCCCGGGCAAGCCGATCCACACGACCGGTTCGGGGCCGACGCCGCCCTGGGGATAGGTGTGCAGGCCGAAGAAGTTCATTCGCAGCTTCGGCAATTGTGCGCTGATCGCCTTGTAGTCATCCGTATTCCACCAGTCCGGCCCTTCCGGGAAATCGTGAAACGGTTGGATTCCCCGCGTCTCGAAGAGTGGTTTGCCTCTGTCGTCCAGGTCGGGGATCGCTAGGTCGATACGCTCATCGGGGAGTGTGTCCCCGTGTAGGTAGAACCGCACGCCCATATGCTCAGCGAATCGATACGCCGCATAAAGCGTCCCGATTGAATCACCACCGACTAACAGCACGATGCGGCGGTCTCCGAGTTCTATCGTTTTGAGCAGGTACTCCTGCGCTGCGAGCGATTCTATTGAATGGGCAAGTTTTGTTGCATTTGCGCCTGTCAACGCCCTAACGATGGGGCGGTCCTTTTGCCCGACGACCATAAGGTCAGCCCTCCCAGGCGGTATCTTCTCGCTTTGGATAACCGGGAGCAGCGTGCCGGTCCGCAAATACAGGTAACGCCGGACCTCTTTTGTTGCCAAAGACTCCGCTGTCGTTGCATCCGAGGCCCCAACAATGGTTATGGTTGGAGTGTCATTCCCATGCTGGCCCGCTGTTGCTCGACTGGCCGCAGCGAGCGACACGGCAAAGAAAATGATAGCCAACAAGCACGTGTCCTTTTTCATTTGGGCGACCTCCGAGTGCTTTGGTGATTGAGGGTCGTTCTATTGTGACAAAACGAACTGAGCCAAATCCTTGATCTCGTCATCCGTTAAGTTGGACGTCATACCATGCTTATCATTCGGATTGTACTTTGTCAGCACCTCCTCGATTGTAGCGGCTCGCCCATCATTCAAGTAGGGCGCCGTCCGCCAGACTTCGACCAGCGTGGGCGTGTCGAATTTGCGACCCTCATCCACCCCCACAGCCGTCCCCACGTCATATTGCTGTAAGTCCGTGTGCAACCGTCCTTGATGGCACGATGAGCAGCCGGCTTGACTGAAAAGCCTCCGGCCCCGTCTGGCCGATTCACTGAGCTTACCGTCCACAAGGTAAGGGCTTGGAACCGGTTCAAGCGATTTGAGATACTGGTCAATCGCCACGGCTTCCTCTTCGGGGCGCACGGCGAACTGGATGTGTTGTATCCCCGCTCGCACGGCCGCCTCGGCATTTTCGCGGACCCCCGTAATCATCGCCGGAGGCGTTTGGTGGGCCAGAAGCAAGCTCCTGGTATTCTTCGGATTGCCCAGGCCGTCGTTGAGCAGGTCCCAGTTCAAAGCATCGCTCCGCGCATCCGATGGGTGACAACTGGCACAGCTTTGCCAGCCTTGAAAGCAGAGCGTGGCGTCATTGAAAAGCATCTCGCCTCTTCGCTCGGTGGTCATTGGAACCTTCGGTCCTAGAGCCGCGGAAGTCGTTCTGAACCTTGATGTATCATTCATATCCACGAGGGTTAGAGAGTCGGTGAAGTACTCTGCGACGTAGGCCTTGCGGCCGACAATGGCCACCGCCCGTGCACCTTTGCCGGGGAGCTTGATTCGCTTTTGGATCCCATAGAGGAAGCTGAGTTCGTTGGGGACATTCGAGGTCGTTTCGTAACCGTAGGTTCCGTAGGAACCGCCGGCATAGCTCTGAGCTGACGTACGATTGCTCTGACGGTAGTTCCTGATCTTCTCGAGCATGGGAGCAATTTCTATCATGCTCAACTCATCCGTCCCGGCGTGGGTCACGCAGAGATATTTCGAGTCGCTCGTGCAGGCGAGTGCCCACGGATTGGCGGCGCCGCGGTCCACGTCGTCCAAAAGAACCGTATCGACGAGCTTCCTGCGCCGGGCGTCGATGATGCTCACGGCATTCGTATTCATCCATCCGCGTTCCAACTGGGTCGTTGGGACCGTGTAACGAGCGAGAATGTGCGAGGCAAAAACGAATCGCCCGTCCGGCGAGACAGCTAAGTCCTGGAGTCCCGTGCTCCCGTTCGGCAAGGCGATATCGATCTCGAAGGCCATCGTTTTGGCATTGATGATCGAGATATTGCACGCGACCGAGTCGGCGGACGCCGATCCCGCCGGGAGCTGGTTGCCGACGTACAGCCACGCGCCGTCCGGGGTAACAGCCGCGGCGGCCGGCTCGCGCAGCGCAGGTATCTTCTTGAGAAGCTCACCGTCCTCAGTACGTATCACTGAGATATCGTTGTCGAAGCGATTGCATACGTATAAAAGCTTATCATCCGGGCTAAGCACGATAGCCCCGGGCGTATGACCAGCAGGCAGGGTGCGGAGCAGCTTGGCGTCACGAACGTCGATGACACAAATCTTCCCCTTCGCGCCTCCACAAGCAACGTAGAGACAGGTTCCGTCGCCCGTGAGAGCCAGAGCCGTCGGCTCAGCGGGCACGCTGATGGTCGCCGTCACCTTCGCCCTCGCGATATCGAAAACGGCGACCTGCCTGGCGGTTGCCTCGGCGACGTAGAGCTTTTCGCCTTGGCTGTCGGCCACCAGTGCCGTTGGCGACAAGTAATTGCTGGTCGCAACAGCCACCGCCGTCGGGCCGGCAAAGATGAAAACCACGTTTAGCCACACAATTGTCCTTTACATAACCCGCTCGTTCATATTTCGGTTGCTCCGTAATTACTTGGCCTCAATACTCCGCATGTCACAGACGACGCGAAAGCCGACGTTGTGAACGCGCTGCCACGCCGGGTAACTCAAGCGAAAGGCCGACCGGCACCGCTTGGGACGGTCGCGCCAGGAG
>JARRQQ010000091.1:0-11684 GCA_037381725.1 Sedimentisphaerales bacterium | reverse complement strand
CTCAATCGTCGGAGGATCGACAATGAACCGCTTAGGCACAATCTCGTCCATCTGAGGCCCAACCGCACACCCCACCAGCGCCGGCACCTCCCGCCGCTCCTGAGCGAACACAGTCGTTGCAAATAGCACAAGGGCCGCCCACATCGTCATGACCCTAACGAAACTAATACGCGCTTGATTCAGAATCCTCATATAATCATATTCCTCTGTAGCATTAACCAGTGTCAATCCGTTACCGAAGAAGACTCCTGATCCTTTTTTCCCCGAAGGTTTTTGATAAATTGATTTGGATTCATCTTTTGTAGAGCGTGCATTATTATCTTTAGACATGCATTATTGTAAGCCCACCGTCCTCTCTCAATTCCTGCAATAGATGCGATATTCTTGCTAAACTGAGAAAATAGAGTGTCTTCGGCCCCGACGTTACCTTCGGGCAGAAGCTTAAAATATTTGCTGTACTCGGCATCCACTTTGATGAAGTTCTTAAACGCTTTTTGACGAATTTTGTCTTTTGCTTCTTGCTGTAAGCCAAATAGCCCAAACTTTATTGCTGCATTTATACATTTTGATGAGAGGACATTGATAAGCTTTTCAGTCTCATCGAATTCCACAATACCGGAAGCCATTCTGCTTGTAAGGTGAAGATATAAATAAATGAATTCCAACAGTATTTCCAATGATTGTAAAGGCGCCAGATCGCAGCGAGAACTCTCTTGTTCAGTTTTAGACAAATTTGTATTTAGTTCCTGAATACACTTGAGACCAGCTTTAGAGAATAGACAGATGCTATCGGCATAAACCTGTACTGACTTGTTTTCCAAAAAATCTGACATGTCCTATCCAGGATGAAGTAAATCCTTATCGAAAATACCCCAATATGAGTATCCGCGATCCATGTGATCTTTCTCAAATTAATTGTTATTATTCCTTCTTTTTCGAAAGGGTAACCGAAAGTCTTGTAGGATGGGCAGGTTTCCTGCCCATGTGGTCCATATAATCCTAACAGGATATCCCAAGGCCCACAAAAGAATTCTTACCGCAAGAGGTCCGCATCGGGATTTTGGACAGGGCATAGATAGACCCTCTGCCCATGCGGTTCGAATTATGTCACATTCAATGACATTCCTACAGTTCTTCCTGTGACAGGATACAAGCCCCTCTGCCGCTCACTGGGCGGCGGTTTCGACCACCAGGACGGAATCCATTTTGTCGGGAGCCGTCGGCGGCAGGGCGATCGACCAGTTCCGGCCGTTCTGCTTTGCCGTCAAGGCTTTCTTCTGCGGGTCGGCAAGGAGGTACGCCTTCGTCACCTTCTTCTGGATCGGGGGCAGCTCGAACGAGCCGGCGGGCCACGTGAACAGGTGGATGTACAGCCGGCCCGGCTTGGTCGTGCAGCGCCAATCCGTCTTGGCCTTAAAGGCGGGGCGGCCCCTGCGGTCTTTCCGCGTCGGCTCCGGCGTGCCTAACTCTTCGCCGAACGGGGTCGGGCCGGTGCCGTAGATGGCCTCGCCGTTGACCTTGAGCCAGCGGCCCACGGCCCGCAGGTTATCCTGGCTGGGCTGCGGAATCATGCCCTCGGCGGTCGGGCCGACGTTGAGCAGGTAATTGCCGCCTTTGCTGACGATGTCCACCAGCTTAAACGTCAGGTCCTCGGGGCTTTTCCAGTTGTTGTCGTAGCTTTTGTAGCCCCAGGTGTTGTTCAGCGTGGCGGGCACTTCCCAGTCCTCGTGAACCACTTCGTGGGGGATGCGATTGTCGCCCATCGAACGGTAGTCACCTTTGACGCCGAGCCGGCCGTCGACCAGGCACGCCGGCTGCAACGTGTGGACGATGTCGAGGAATCGCTGCCCGCGGTTGTTGATGTCCATCATGCGGGCCGTGTCGAACCAGATCAGGCAGACGGGACCGTAGCCGGTGAGCAGTTCCCGGACCTGTGGCTCGGCCTTTTGGCGCAGATAGGCGTCATAGGCACCGCTCTTACTCTTTTCGGCGTCGGAGGGGAAATCCCACGTGTTGCCGGCGCCGCCGGGCTCGTGCCAGTCTTGGGATTGGGAGTAGTAGAACCCGAACCGGATGCCGTGCCGGGCGCACGCCGCCGCCAGCTCTTTCAGCGGGTCGCGGTGGAACGGCGTGGCGTCCACGATGTTGTACTTGGTGACCTTCGAGCCGAACATGGCGAAGCCGTCGTGGTGCTTGCTCGTGATGACCATGTACTTCATCCCCGCGTCTTCGGCGAGTTGCACCCATTCCTCGGCGTTGAACTTCACCGGGTTGAACTGCTTGGCGAGTTGCTCGTATTCCTTGACCGGGATTTTGGCCCGGTTCATAATCCACTCGCCGATGCCGGGAATCCGTTTGCCCTTCCACGTTCCCGCGGGTACGGCGTAGAGGCCCCAATGAATGAACAGGCCGAACTTCGCCTCCCGGAACCACTTCATCTTTTGGTCCTGTGACATCGTCGCCCCCGCCCGCACAGGGAGAACCATACCCCCGGCAACGATTGCCGCTCCCACAACACAGAGCAGCCACGAATTCCGTCGCGTTTTAGCACTTCTCATAATCAATCTCCTTTGCAACTTATTTACCTTCCCAATACCGCCGAGCATGCTCGTATAACAAAAAAAGGTGGGGCAAGCCCCACCCTACGCAGCCTTAAACACGTGTCACCCGGTGGGTGCTCGCTATCTTGAGAATCTGAATTTCGAGTTTCGTGCTTCGGATTTTTTCTATGTTCTCCAGGGCGAGCGCCGGGGGCGCCACATCATGCGGTTCGCTTCGTCGTCATTGGGGAACCGCTCGGCTTGCGGGTCCCACTTGAGCGGGCGGTCGAGCAGCATGGAGATATTGCCCAGGTGACAGACCGTGGCGGAACGATGGCCGATTTCGGCGGAGCAGATCGGGTCTTTCCGGCTGTGGACGCAATCGAGGAAGTTTCGCTTGTGGTCCCGGCTCTCGTACAGATGCTTCTCGTTCGGCCCGATGACCGAGGTCAAGAGCGACTTCGGCTCGGCCTCCAGCCTGCCTCGATTGACATAAATCCAGCCCTCGGTGCCCTCGAAGCGCGTGCCGCCGCTCCCGGACTTGAGGAACATCTTGACGCCGTTGGCGTAGGTGTACTCGATCTGGGCTTTGATCGCCGTGGTGAAGAGGCCCGTCTTCGGGAACTCACCCTTGCCCGCGATCTCCACCGGCCCGGTGTTGTCCGCCTGGTTACCCCATTGCGCGATATCCAGATGATGCGCCCCCCAGTTGGTCATCTGCCCACCGGAGTAGTCCAGGAGGAAGCGGAACTGATAATGACATCGCTGATGATGGTACGGCGCCCACGGGGCGGATCCCAGCCAGAAGTCGTAATCGAAGCCGTCCGGCACCGGCTCCGGCGTCCAGGTCGGCTCGCACGTTCGGTTGTTGTTGGCGATTCCGACCCGCATCGTGTGCAGGTGGCCGATCCGGCCGTTGACGACCAGCTCGCAGGCTTTGTGAAACTCGCTGCTTGAGCGCTGCTGGGAGCCTGTTTGCAGGACGCGGCCGTAGCGTTTGACCTCGTTGGCAAGCTGACGACCTTCGGCAATCGTCAGCGTGAGCGGTTTCTCACAGTAGACATCTTTGCCCGTCCGCACGGCGGCAATCGCCGTCGGCACGTGCCAATGGTCGGGCGTCGCAATCGAGACGGCGTCGACATCGCTGCGGGCCAACAGATCGCGAAAATCGTTGTAGGACGAATTAGCGTCGAGCCCTGCCGACTTGGCAGCCTTGTCTCTGTGGCCTGCATCGACGTCACATACGGCGAGAATCTCGCAGCCGGGCTGACCTTTGAATCCTCGCATATCGCTCGAACCTTGTCCGCCGACGCCGATACAGCCCATCGTGATGCGATTGCTCGGCGCATTGGCGCCGAAGACGGATGACGGGACGATGGCCGGCAATGCCAATGCCGCCCCGGCGGTTGCCGCCGAGCGCATCAAAAACTCTCTCCGGCTGACCGTGCTTACGTTCCTGGGTTTATCATTCATGGGGTCTTCCTTTCGTTGGTCGTTTGGTGACACTTTTTCCCATTAGGTTTCGTGCACAAACAGAATCTGTCATTCGCACGAAAATCCGCGCAGAAACACCTTGCGGCGCGGGAATCCACTCTTTCCACCCCCCGCCCCGTGCTTCCGCGGGCGTGACAACCGTGGGCGCTATTTCCGGCAACAGCCGGTCAATCGAGCGTTTTGATTCTCAGGTTTCGGAACTCGACGCGGTCGCCGTGGCCGGCAAAGCCGATCCGGCCGGACTTGCGCAGCAGGCCGGGATGCTCCCGGTGGTCAATCGTCCCGTTTTCGCTGGCCTTTGCAATGTCGGCGTCGACAATCGTATGGCCGTTGAGCTTGATCGTGATTTGCTTGCCCCTGGCAATGACCTCTTCGTAGTTCCAGTCGCCCACGGGTTTGAGGAACCCGGTCTTGGAAGGTACGACGCCGTAAATCGAGCCGTGGTGCTGGTAGTCCTTGAGCCAGCCTGTGTACCGAGGCGAGTTGTGGTCGAGGATTTGCAGCTCCATGCCGTCGTAAGCCGCGTGGCCGCCGAACGGCGTACGAATCGCCAATCCGTTGTTGGCGCCGGGCGTCAGGCGGAACTCGAATCGCATATCAAAGTCGGCGTAATCTTTGGTCGTGAACAGGTTGCCGCTGCCGCCTTTGTGGGGATCGATAACGATCGAACCGTTCTCGACGAAGTAGCTCTTCTTGTTGCCTTCCCAGCCGTCGAGGTTCTTGCCGTTGAACATCAGTTTGAAGCCGTCGGTCTTCTCCTCGGCGGTCAGTTTGTTCGTTCCCTTCTCGCGCGGGATTTCACGAATGTAGATATTTCTGAAGTACAGGTTGTTGCCGTGATTTTGAAGCTCGATCTGGCCCGTCGGATAGATCGGCTTGTCCCGCTCCCAGTAGTTCTCCATGACCACGTTGTCGACAACCAGCTCACCGTTGAGCATGACGGTCACGAGATCGCCTATCATAATGATACGAAAGCTGTTCCACTGACCGACGGGCTTGTCCGCTTTCTTTTTCGGCTTGCTTTCATGAATCTTGTTGTTGTACAAGCCGCCCGAGCCGACGCCCGCGTTGGGCCTGTCGGTGTCCCATATCTGGACCTGGGGCGCCCCGCGAAGGTAAATGCCGCTGTCGCCGTCTTTTTTGATCTTCCAGTCCACGAGCATCTCGAAATCGCCGTAGTCTTTTGCGGTGCACAGGCTGCGTCCCTTGCCGTCGAAGACCAGCGCGCCATCTTCGACTTTCCAGTGTGCTCGCATATTGGCATTAGCCTCTTTTTGGAGTTCGGCCCGCTTTTCCGGCGTTAGTGTGGCTCGCTTGGCCGGGTTGTCGTACGGACTTTTTAAGAGCCCTTTCCAGCCGGTCAGGTCCTTGCCGTTGAACAGGGCCACGAAGCCTTTGGGCGGCTGGTTCAGCGCCCCGGTCTCGGCGGCGTAGGCCGGGCCCAGGAGCATAAGCAGCAAAGCTGCGATCAGAATTGTCGTTGAGTTGGATGCAACTCGTCTCATGTTGTTTCTCCTTACATAACGGTTCTCATTTCCCGATGCTCGCGGCGTGTCCGGCGTTCGGAAGCCGGCCTTGAGCGGGTTCTCCAGAAGGGTGAAAGACGGGATTCGAACCCGCGACCCCCAGAACCACAATCTGGTGCTCTAACCGACTGAGCTACTTTCACCATGATCTTCGTGCCTGCCAAAGCGACTATTGTATCAAGCCCGCTCAGGCCGGTCAATACCCGTCCCGAGACCGTTTTTTCACGAGAAAACTCGCCGGAGAGATCTGCGTTCTGTGGTTAAACACGAGGCGGTGGCAGGGCGGACAGAATCTGACACTGCATTGGCTCATGTACCGGGCCCGACGCCTGAGCCAATAAACGGCCTCTGCAAAAGGGATGGAACAGATGCGGAACTCTCCCGATGGATCGACACGGCGCGCACATTCCGAACCCTCGGGTCGTGGCCCACGTCAAGCAGAAACACCCACCGACCCATTGCCACCAGCGACCTTCGCGGCAAGTCTGCTTCGTCAGACTTGCCGATTCAATCGAACCGCAACGGTTTGCGGCCGGCCGGCTACGACTTGGCAAAATTCTCGGCGGCGAAGTCCCAGTTCATCAGTCTGTCGATCACGCCTTTGACATATTCAGCCCGACGATTCTGGTGGTCGAGATAGTACGCATGCTCCCAGACGTCGATCGTCAGCAGAGGCTTCATGCCTTGCGTCATCGGATTGTCGGCGTTGCCCGTCTTGACGGTTTTGAGCTTGTTGCCGTCCAAAACGAGCCACGCCCATCCGCTGCCGAACTGGCTGCCCGCCACCGCAGCCAGCTCACTCGTGCACGCCTCGACGCTTCCGAACGAGGCCTCCATCTTGCGCTTCAGTGCCGCCGGCGGCTTCCCGCCGCCCCTGGGTTTGAGGCACTGCCAATAAAATTCGTGGTTCCAGGCCTGGGCCGCGTTGTGATAAGTCTTGACCTTGTCTGTCTTGTCGTACGTGGCGAGAATAATCTCCCTCAGCGGCATCGCGGCCATGTCCGTCCCGGCTACAAGCTTGTTCAGATTATCCACGTAGGCTTTGTGGTGTTTGCCGTAGTGGAACCCGATCGTGCGAGATGAGATTATGGGCTCGAGGGCGTTGGCGTTGTAGGGCAGCGGAGGTAGGATATGTTCCGTCACCGCATTGCTGGCTTGCGGAAGCCCCGCCACTGTCAAACCAACCGCTGCACCCGTGGCCGTGTTCAGAAATTCCCGCCGCG
This sequence comes from Sedimentisphaerales bacterium, assembly GCA_037381725.1. Taxonomy (GTDB): domain Bacteria; phylum Planctomycetota; class Phycisphaerae; order Sedimentisphaerales; family Anaerobacaceae; genus JAFGTG01. Next base: position 4,901 of record JARRQQ010000091.1, on the reverse strand, counting down.
TAAAACCGCCGAACATCTTGCTGAACATACTCCTCACCTCCAATAGATAGTCCCTGGACACTTCCCCAAGACCCGATCCGGCCGTAGTCGATTAGACAGATTCTCTCACCCTCGATCTTCGTCGTCGAGCGTTTGATTTGACAAATTCCGGCCAAGACCGGCCGAGTGAGGGTTATTTCTCGGGCTTACAGGTACATTCCGACGATTTCTTCCCGCAGCCGGAGCAGACTCTGTTTTCGATGGGTCTTCCGCACTTCTTGCACGGCGAACATCCACACACCTGGCACATATCCACACCTGCCTTTCTGGTTCCAAGTTCACATCATTCAGACGGCCCCCCGGCCGTCTTCGGTCACTGAGTATATGTCCCCCGGATTCCAACCGTCATTAAGCGAATTCCTTAAAACCGCCTGTTCTTTTACCTACCTCAAGTGGCCGCACTATGACCCCGCCCAACACGATGGACCTACCACCTGCCGAGTCACTCGGGGCATCTGTTCAGCCGCGCATTCGGCCCGGGGCAGCACGCAGTGAGCAGCGCGACTTTGCGTGGTCTGAGTCAGAATTTTGGTGGGAACCACTACTTGCAGCGCGACAAAAGAGCCTGAATGAATAGAAAAGAGGCTGATCTTGGCTCAAAAACCGGCTTTTTGCAAAAAAGATGAAAATGTTTCTGTTTTTCCCGTTGACGAAATGACTACATTTGTAATACAATCTTAGTGACTACTATTGTAATCAAGGAGAACCAAAATGAAGAAAGAATTGCCCAAAATAGCGGAATCCGAGTGGCGCATCATGCAAGTCCTTTGGGAGCGGGGCCCTCAGACGGCCAATGACGTAGTCGGTGCGCTGTCGGGCAAGGTGAAGTGGAAACCCAGAACGGTCAAGACATTGATTAGCAGGCTGGTGAAGAAAGGCGCCGTCGAAGTCGCCGAGGAGGGCTACCGATACCGGTATTCCGCCGCTGTGGGTGAGTCCGAGTGTGTCCATTCAGAGACCCGGTCTTTTATCAGGCGGGTTTATCAGGGGGCGATGAAGCCCGCCTTGGCCGCCTTCATTGAGAATGCGGATTTGTCGGACAAAGAAATCGCAGATATACAGAAGATCCTTAATCAGAAGAGAAAGGGATAAAGATGGGAGCTGTAATGACCTATTCTCAGGCATTTCTCGGCTGGCTATTGCAGACGACACTGATCGCAAGCTTGGTTATATGCCTGATTCTGCTGATACAAAAATTGCTGGGCGGCAGGCTCGGACCGCGCTGGTCTTATGCTCTGTGGCTGGTGCTACTAGTACGTATGATATTACCCTGGTCACCTTCCAGCCGGGTGAGTTTATCCAACCTGATTCCTTCGTGGCAAAGGCAGACTCAATCACTGCAATCACACGGCACTATCGAGGTGCAGGAGGTTTCTCCGCCCGAGCAGACTGCTGAAGCTCCCGAAGCGATAACTAGCCAGGAACCGAAATCCGAGTTAGTGGCCGAAAAACAGGTTGAACCTGGACCGCGAATAGTTGCCAATGCAGACGCTCCATCCAGGCTGCGACTGGTTTTGCTCCGGCGAATTTTGCCGACACTCTGGCTGGCCGGTGCAATCCTGATTGGAGCGTACCTGCTCGTAAGCGACCTCGCGCTGTGGCGGATTGTCAAACGTGACCGTCCGCTCGTTAACCAATCGATGCTCGAGCTTTTCGAAGAGTGCAAAACACAAATGGGCGTCCAGAGCCTCGTGGTGGTCGTGCCGAGCGAAAAGGTCCGGAGCCCGGGCCTTTTTGGTTTTATCCGGCCGCGTCTGTTGCTGCCGCGGCAGATGCTCGATACGGCCACGACCGAAGAGATGCGATACGTCTTCCTGCACGAGCTGGCCCACCTCAGACGGCATGATATTTACCTCGGATGGCTGACGAGTCTGCTGCAGGTCCTCCACTGGTTCAATCCCCTTATCTGGTTCGCCTTTTATCGAATGCGGGCCGACCGGGAGTTAGCTTGCGACGCCCTGGTGCTGACGCGAACGGGTCAGGATAAATCGCAGGAGTACGGCAGCGCGATACTGGGTCTCGTGCGTCGCTTCTACCGATCACGTCCGCTGCCCGCCATGGCGGGGATAATGGAAGACAAATCTCAACTAAAAAGGAGGATTGCCATGATTACACAATTCGACAACAAATTATACAATTGGTCGCTATCGGCTATAGGGATGATCGTGGCGATATGCTGTGTGTCTCTGCCCAATGCCGTCGGGAGTAAGGAACCACACGCTTCGTGGGCCGAGTCAGAGCCGAGCATCTCGCTCCGCAGGATAAAGACAGGTTCAATGTCGGATTTTTCGAGCGCTCCGTCTCTCGACGGTCGGTACTTGTGCGATATTCAGTATCGACCGACACGACTTGTTATTCGCGACTTGGTGTCAGGTACGGTCAAGCCGCTGACCGAGCCAACCGAAGGATATTTTTGGTGCCAGGCTATATCTCCGGACAGCCAACATGTCGCCTACGTACACCAGACTTGGTCCCCTTCTGTTAAAGAGCTTCATCTAATCAATATAGACGGCACGGGGCGGCGAGTTCTATATCGTTTTGAAGAAGACGAAATGTTCCATATACGTGCGTGGACTCCCGACGGCAAGAAGGTCATTGGTGCATTTGAGAAGAGAAACGCCCCCCTTCAACTGGTCGCCTTCTCGGTTGAAGATGGTTCTATGCAGGTGATTTACACGTTCGATACATACTGGCCTGTCTGGCAAAGCCCGCTTCACAAGGTGGCGATATCACCGGATGGACGTTACATCGCTTACGACCGACCAAAGGAAAAAGGCTCCTGGGATTCCGACATCTATATACTTGACATCGAAGATCAAAAAGCAGCCTGTGTGCTTCAACATCCTGCATATGATAAATTATTGGACTGGACGCCTGACGGCAATTACATCTTCTTCAAGAGCGACCGCAGGCAAGGACTACCTGGCGGCTTCACGGCTACAGATACCTGGGATGCTTATCTTCTGCCGGTATCCGATGGCAAGCCTCAGGGGGCTCCGGTACTCGTCAAACGCGACATACCCGATAAGCTCAGACCGAAGGGCTTCACCCGTGACGGCACCTATTATTATACCGTTGAGTTCAGGACGGTTGAAGTCGCTGTGGCGAAGCTGGACCTCAAATCTGGCAAGCTGGTCACAAAACCTCAGACGGTCGGCCAGACCGGCGCGGATCAAATACCTGCATGGTCGCCCGATGGCCGGTACTTGGCTTATTGCACGCACGAACTCGATAATACTCAGACTATCCACATCCAAAACATAGCCACGGGACAAGAACGCAAGCTCGATCCCAATCTGCCACATTTCACCTGGCTTCGGTGGTCGCCTGACGGAAAGTCGTTTCTCGTGTCGAATTTTGCGAAGAACTCTCCACGAGCCATTTACAGGATAGACGCAGAAACCGGTGAACGTTTCACCATGATTGAGACCGACTCTTCGGGAACCTTACCGGGCCAACCTCAACTTTCTCCGGATGGGAGCACTCTGTTCTATGTTCTTCGCCATTCCAACTCACCGAAGGAGAGTCTTCTGGCCAGAGACATCGAGTCAGGTCATGAAGAAGAACTATTTGCTCTGGACGAGACCGGGGGAGTGCAAGGTCTCAGTTTTGAACTCTCGCCAGATGGCCGGCAGTTGGCTCTTGCCACACAGAAAAGGGCATCCTCCGGAGGGGGAGTGGATAATCGTATCTCGATCATGCCGGCCAAAGGCGGCGAGCCAAAAGAACTACCGGAGGATTAGCAACGAGGCAAACGATCACGTGGACGCCCGATGGGAAGGCGCTGCTGTTCGTTAAACGCATCCCGGAGGGAGGAAGAGAATTGTGGCTTATCCCAACCGGTGGTGAGCCGGTCCGTAAACTCTGCGGTCCTCGGGAATTGATGTGCCAGGGAATGATGTATGGCGCAGTGAATAGCGCGCTGGATATGCACCCTGACGGACAACGTATTGCCTTCGACTGCTTTGAGTATCGTCATGAAATCTGGGCGATGGAGAATTTCCTACCGCAAGAGGTCGCACCGGTCGCCAAGCCCGAGCCAATGACGTCGGTGCGAAGGGTCGGGTACGAGTGGCGTGGCCCATTTGCCAATCTTTCGCCGGATGGCAGGTATATATCCGACCGGGACTGGGATACGGGGACTCTTGTCATCCGTGATCTGGCGACCGGCAAATCTCGAACATTAGTCGGTAGGGACTCCCATGTAGCCGGCTTTCCGCTCGTCTCAGCAATATCACCGGATAGCAAAGAGGTTGCATACCTTTGGCTTGCTCCTAACAAAAAAGACTCAAGCTTGAATATAGTTAGTCTTGAGGGTGCAGACCACCGTGTTCTGTGCAAGGGAAAATGGTTGATGCCCAGGGAATGGTCTTCGGATGGTCAGAAGATACTGGCCCTCGTGGAAGAGAACGATGTCTGGCAGATGGTTTGGCTCTCCGTCTCAAATGGCTCGCTTGACCATATCGCGCCCGTGGGTACAAGCTATCCTGGAAAGGTCGATATTTCGCCGGATGGACGTTTCATTGCCTATGACTGCCCACAGGCCGAAGACACTTCGAAACGGGATATTTTTATGTTCGACCAGCATGAGAATCGCAAATTCTCCGTCATTAAGCATCCGGCCGACGACAAATTACTTGGCTGGGCGCCGGACGGACGGTACATCTTCTTTGCGAGCAATCGCACTGGAACATGGGATGCATGGCTTCAGCCGGTGGCGGACGGCAAACCGCGAGGATTTCCCGAACTGGCAAGACACGGCATAGGAAATATCACACCGATAGGATTCACGCCGCAAGGCTCATATTACTACGGGTATGAGCAAACACTCGAAGATGTTTTCATGGCAAGGCTCGATTTGA
>JARRQQ010000090.1:0-15497 GCA_037381725.1 Sedimentisphaerales bacterium | reverse complement strand
AATAGACTGGGTGGAGTTGGATGGACGGCAAGTTGGACAGAGCACCAACAATGGCTTGGTTGTGATTCCTTCCGGAACGCGCCGAATAGTTGTCCACTATTCATAGGGTCTCTATGAAGTATTGATGCCGAGTACAACGATCCCCGCTTGTGCGCTACGTGTGCCGAAATCGCTGTTTTGGAGGTCGTTAGAAGGGATTGTTCGATTTCCTTCGTCCAATTATAGGCCATATGCTGAGAAGCACTTAGAGGCAGTGGGAAAAGAAATAGGGGCTTCTGTGTTTTGCTGTGTAGCCCCTCTCTGGTCCTTGGCGTTCAGTACGGCAGGATACCGCGCCGCAAGATACGGCGCGTTTATTTCGAGCCGGAATCAAAAGGGTCTTGTACCGAAGGTAAGGACGCACCGAATGAAGTCTCGCCGAAGTTCTGATAGGACTGGTTTTGTGCCGTGAGCAAGGACAGGCCGACATCCACGACTTGTTCCGAAGGTTGGGGAACTACAGCTTGCGTGGTCGGCTCAAGCTGTGTCAACGGTTCCCAATCTCCTCTTTGGATCATCCTATCCAATTCACGACGTTCTGCTTCCATATCCACCGGTTGTGCCGGAGGCAGCGGGGCTACCCGTGCAGTTGCCCGAAAAGCGTTTCTGCAACGTTGAAGCTCTTGCTCGATGGAAAATCCGACTTCCCGACGCTGCGCTTCCACTTCCACAACCGCCGGATCGTTGCACCCGAGAGACGTAACGGTCAAGAGAACCATTGCTACGAATGTCAAAAACCTCCACACGGTTTGACCACCATATCCTTCCGTAATTCTTCACATAGTTCAAACGGCTCGATCTACCCGTACAATCTCCCTGGATAGCTCTCCTTCCTTTGTCCTTCCCTCTTCTTAAAGTATAGCTAAGAGGTCATGACAAGCAAACCGCGAAGGGCTGCGGGCATCCTCCTGTGCGGCGTTTCCTCTTTGAACAAGTGATCTCTTGTTGGCTGTTCGTCGCCCTTGCGCGATTTGCATTTTGCGACGGCCGGGTTATACTTTAAGAAGAGGGCATTACAATAAAGCAAACGGCACGAGGGAAAGGTCGGGGTGATATGAAAATATTAGGACTTATCTTGAGTCTTTGCAGCCGGCTTTTCCCGCCCTGCGAAGATTTGTCCACCAGCCTTGATCCACATCAATGGGCAAACAAGATAGAGACCTATCGACTTTTATCAACTACGCCGCATTGAACGGGGTGTGAGTGTCCGACGAACTACCCCGGCAATGCCAACGGAGTTGTAATCTGATGTGCGATGTGGCCACCCTCTAGGGCGCGCGGCGATACTCCAGAAGAAGGACATCCAAATCAGCGTTCGCAACGCCTTTGTGCTGTTCGGCAGAGCGTTATGAACGTTCTTCCACGCGCTTCCCGATAGACTGATTGATCTTGGTTTTGACGTCTTCTGGAAGCATCGGCGATGCTTGACAAACACGGCCAAATCGCGGTCATTGGAGCTGTCTTCGTCTCTGTTAGCAACCGTCCTTCTGCAATTTGTACTCGACGCTGTCCACCAGCGCCCGCCACGACGCCTCGACGATGTTCTCGGAGACTCCGACGGTCCCCCAGTGTGAGGTCTTGTCCTTGGATTGAATGATCACCCGCACGCGGGCAGCCGTGCCCGCCTTGCTATTAACGATGCGAACCTTATAGTCCACGAGCTGGATTTCCTTGATATTCGGGTAAAAACCCTCCAGTGACTTGCGCAGCGCAGCGTCCAGCGCGTTGACCGGGCCGTCCCCCTCCCCTACCACGTGTTCGGTCTGACCGCCGACCTCCAGCTTGACGGTCGCCTCCGTCACGAGGTCGCCCGAGGCCCGTTTGTCGACCGTCACGTTGTACTTGACGAGCCTGAAGAACGGCGTGTACGAACCCAGGATTTTCTTGACGAGCAGGTCGAAGCTGGCGTCCGCCGCCTCGAACTGGTAGCCCTCGTTCTCAAGGTCCTGGACGCGGGTCAATATTTTTCGCGCCAGCTTCTTGTCCTCGGCGATTTCCGTCTTTTCGAGCTGGGCCAGGACCGTGGACCTGCCGCTCAGCTCGGAGATGAGAAAGCGTCTCTCGTTGCCGACCAGCTCGGGCGAGATGTGCTCGTAGCTGCCCCTGCTCTTGCGCAGGGCGTCCACGTGCAGGCCCCCCTTGTGGGCGAACGCGCTTTCGCCGACGTAGGGCATGCTCATCACCGGCGCGATATTGCCAATCTCGAAGACGAACCGCGAGACCTCCGTCAGTGTCTTGATCTTTTCGTCGTTGAGGGCCTCGAAGTCCATTTTCAGGGCCAGATTCGGTATCAGAACGCACAAGTTGGCGTTGCCGCACCGCTCGCCGAGGCCGTTGATCGTGCCCTGCACGTGTCTGGCTCCGGCCCGGACCGCCGCTAAGCTGTTCGCCGTTGCGCAATCGGTGTCATTGTGCGTGTGAATCCCGACGGCCACGGAGCCAAACCGCTCACGGACCGCCTTGGTAATCTGGTACACCTGCTCGGGCAGGCAGCCGCCGTTCGTATCGCACAGCACCAGGGCATCCGCCCCAGCTGCCGCCGCGGCTTCGAGCACCCGCATCGCGTACTCCGGGTTCGCCTTGTAGCCGTCGTAAAAGTGCTCCGCATCAAAAAATACCTCCAAACCGTGTTTCTTGAGGTACGCGACCGATTCGTCGCAAATCACCAGGTTCTCATCGAGCGAGCAGCCCAGCACCTTCGTCACGTGCATATCCCAGCTTTTGCCGACTAACGTCCCGGCCGGTGTCTTGCAGGCTAACATAGCGCTCAGCGACGCATCGTCCGAAACGCTGCGGTCGGCCCGGCGGGTGTTCCCGAACGCGACAATCTTCGAGATCTTCAAGTCCAGCTTCGCCACTTCCGCGAAGAATTGCACTTCCTTCGGATTGGAAGCCGCATAGCCCCCTTCGATGTAGTCCACGCCGAACTCGTCAAGGCATTTAGCGATGGCGAGCTTATCCTCGAGCGAAAAACTCACCCCCTCGGCCTGCATCCCGTCCCGAAGCGTCGTATCATATATGACTATTCTTTCCATAAGACGTGATACTCTATCCGCCCGGCGCCCCGATGTAAAGCCACAACCTTAGAATAGTCAATAGTCGTTGGTCCATGGTCTTAGGTCAGTTCACGGGTTTGGAGGAAGCGGGCGACTTGCAACGGAGCATGCGGCCGGCGAAGTCGCTCAGGAAGTCTTCGCGCCACCGGCTCACCGTCTTGGTGCCGATGTGCGGGCCCTCCGCGAGTTCCGGGGACGGATCATCCGTCCACCAGTTGGGCAACCGCGGGGACGGACGCTCGGCGTCGTCGGGAGGCGGCGTGAACGAAGTTAGCTCGCCGGTTTTCCCATCGAGCGCCGGGACGTTGCTCCGAATTCGGTAGCTGTACGTCTTCGCGGCCTTCGGCGAGAACCGGAAGCGCACCGAGCCTTTCGCACTGAAATCTCCGGCCAACGTCTGGTTTTCAATTTGTATCGACGCTTCCGGCTTCGCTGGCGTTTCCGCACCAACGGGCAGAACCAGCTCGAGTATGCCGAATTGCTCGATCCGGTCCGCGGCGGTCGTGAGTCGATGCAATACAACGTGCGGCCGTTCCCAGGCGCGGATGAATCGGCCGCCCCAGCCGGGTTGTGTCGGACCGGCGGGGTCGCCACAGAGTAGCCAGCCGACGGATGGCGAGTCGCCCATCTTGATTGTGCCGCCGAGTTTCGTATTGAAGAAATCACCGAGCGCGCCCTTGCCAGCCACGTATTTAGCGACGAAGCCCGAGTTGCTCCATTCGCCGGACTGGTTGCCCCCGACGAACCAGCCGCGATACGTGGCGTTGGCCTCGATGATCCACAGGTCGGGATGGTGATCGACGATGTATTGGTAGGCGTTCGTACTCCACTTCTTGTTCGGCCCGCCGATCCAATACACCCGCAGTTTCGGCAGGATGTCGGGCGCATCGTGCAGCGCCTGCGCGAGATCCTCGATACCGCCCCAGACCAGCACATACAGTGGACGTGGATCGGCGCGTCGCGCGCACCGCACGATCCACTCCGACCCCTCGGTTGGTTTCCGCACGCCAGCAAAAGGAGGAGCCGCAAGCTCCCCCTGCTTCGTTATGGCGCGCAATGCGCCAGGGGTGGGATACTTGTCGGAATATGTTTTCAGGTTGCCGTAATCTTTCGCATAGCAGTCGATGACTTTCCAGATGTCCTTTTTCCGGCCGGGACCATACGGTGACGAAACAAGCCCCTCGATGTCGAAGACGTCCGAGTAAACGAAAAAGTGCACCATCGACTGAAAATCATCCGGATCCGTCCCTCCGATGTCCGTTGACACGAGGACACGGTAGCGCCGCCTCGCCAGCGCGCCACTATTGTCGGTCAGCATTTTATCGGGTTCATTCGATTTCGGGGTTGCAGCGAGGACAACTGTTGCTGCCAGACTACCCAACCCCAGAATGGCAAGTTTGATCATGTTCCAGGTTGTCATGTTAGATCGGGCCTTTGTCATCTCTAATTCCCTCCCGGTGCCAGTCCGACATCGCGGGAAGTCACCTCCGCGTCGATATCCGGGTTCTGTGGTTGGGCCTCTTCTCGGTTCAGGCTCGCGACGCGCGCCTTGAACTGTACCAGCTCTTGCTCGTATAGCGGCAGCATCTGCACCCAGTGGTAGTAGTAGGGTTTACCGCCCTTCCAGCCCCGAATAGGAATCCGCCGGTGTCCGGTTTGCAGCGTATTGCCATACCGGTATGTCTCAGCCGTGCGCTGGGCCAGTTTACGATAGATCCCCAGGCTTTTTTCCAGATGGACCGCGGCCTGCTGCATGTCCCGTTTGTCCCGGCTGTAGCGATAGCGCAACACGAGCATGGCGGCACGCACCTTCTCTTCGTAGTTGCGGCTCACAAGTTGGATGCAGCGGATATCGTTGCGCAACCGTTCGAACTCCTCCCGGTTTTTCGTCACCAGCGGTTCGGCCTTTTCGATCTCCGCGACCGCCTGGGCGGCGAAGCGCGAGGCATCCTCGATCACGGACGGCGGCGTTTCTCCCTCGTGTTGCTGGCCCGTCCATTCCTTCTTCGCGTACACGTCCAACCGCTCTCCCGGTGGTGCTTGCCATTCCCACAGGCCCGGAAAGGGTCGATAAGGCCCGGGATTCACGAGCTGGTCGAGAAACATCCCCAGCGAAAAGGTCTGACGGTTGCCTTCGGTGATCCCGAACCGACGCAGCAGCATGGGGGCGCAGTTGCCCGAATCGTTGTAGGCCGACAGAATCAGCTCGGCGGCCTGCGCGCTGCCGTACTTTTCCGAGAGGCGCTCGACCCAGTAGCGATGGTCCGCTTGCGGGTCGCGGTCGGGATTCCACAGGTATCGCGCCCAGGTCTCGAACCAAATCCAATCGCGTTCATATTGCTTCAGGCACGGATCGACTTTGTCCGGTGCGTTCGGCCAGTCCCAATACGCCAGCGGGTAAAGGTGCAGGCCCTGAGCGCCCAGGCGGTCCCGGCAGGCCAAAACACACTTGCGGACGAACTCCTGCGCGCCGTACCGGAATGGTTCCAGGTTCGAGAGCAAGTGCACGTTCACCACGTGCGTCGAGCCGAGGCGGCTCATGTCCAGGTGCACCTGGCGCCACTGGCCGCGCGGCTCGTACGTGGTGAGCGACTCGCCGTTATATTTCGCCATCGTGTAAAGATTCGTGTAGTGTTTCAAGGCTGATTGCACCATGTGCTTGACGTCGCTGACCGCGTGTGCCCGCACGACGATGGGCGGCTCCTCGGTCTTGCCGAGATGCGCCATCGCGTCTTTCACGGCGGGAATCACCGTCTCGTTCATCCATTGTTCCTGGTTCTCCTGGCCGCTCAGCGCCTCGCCCAGGCAGACCAACAGGCCCACGTTCGGATACATCTCCATGAACTTCGCGATCGACTTGCGATTGTAGTCTGAAACAAGCTCCGTCGGCGCGCGAAGCTGCGTCTCGATCCCATGATGCTCCGCAAACGGCTTGGACACGAAGATGTTGTAGAACATCTGGATGACCCATATCCCGCGTTTGCCGGCTTCTTCCGTCAGGAAGCGATACGTCTCGACGTTACGCCGGTATACGTCCTCCGAGACCTCCAGCGCATAAGGGTAGTCCTCCAACTTCACCAGCGACGCAAACGGATGGCCGTTCCACAGGTAGAGCGTATTCATCCGGTTGGCAACCAGGAAATCAAGGTACTTGATCCACTGCCGCTTATCGTAGAAGAATGGGAAGTTCTCCGGCGTATAGGGATACTCATACGTGTCGCGTCCCGGCAGGATCGAAGTCAACTGCATCCCGATACATGGACCGCGCAGTTTGAATGCCGGGCTTTCGGTCACATCCAGCTCGGTGGGCAGCGTGCCGGTCTCGGCGACGCGTTTGGCCAGTTCGAAACATCCGTAGAGCACGCCCGAGTCCCCGAAGCCCGTTATGCAGTATACGTTCCGCGTCTCTCGCCGGAGACAATAGCCCTCGGAGTTCCGCCGATCTTGCCCGCTTGGTTTTCTCGTGATTTGGATTGTGATCCGTCGGCCATCGCCCGCTCGTTCCGTCGGCGGCGCCACGCTGGAAGCATATCCCGCTTGCGCAAGTGCCTGATTGAGCCGTTCGGCCCCGTAACGCACGCGAGGGGACGCCCCCCTGTCAACTAAGATCGTGACGTGCTCCGCGCCTGCAACGACCGCGCCCAGGCTTAGAGTCAGCAAGATCATCGCGACCAGCAGCGTGTGACACGACTCGAACACCTGGTGAACTCTTCGATCCTCCCGGCCCAATGCCTTTTCTCTCATAGTGCAAAACCCTTTTTACGGTTCATCCTCAAATATCTCTCCGCGGCCCACATCTTCCGCGAGACCTGAATTTATCACTCACTACAGACGAAAGCAACCCGTTTTCCTCCAACAGGATTGACGAGATGGGACGAATTGATATGGTTTATCGGCTTCCAGTAGGATGGTGCAATTCCGCTGCCCATGCGGCTTTTATGGCCTTTCACCACGAAGGTACGAGGAGCCACGAAGAAAACAGCGAGTATCGCGCCGAGCACGCTCGTAAATTCAACTTCGGCCTGGCCGCAACTTGTAGAGACCTGAAAGAACAATCGCGAAATCTCAAGACCGTACGGCTGCCTGCGAAAAAAAGAAAAAGGGTACGTTCCTATTAAATTTAGATTTACCCATAGAGTGCAAGGCTCATCCAGATATTAAATCTCTTTTATAGCCCTCAACATCCTGTCTAGTTTCTCAGGCTTTAATGAAGCTTTCAGTGCTGTTTCTTCGTCGATATACTTCTTGTCCAATAGCTCTTTCAGAGAGTGATTGAAATTCCGCATGCCATCTTTTGTTCCATTTTCTATAACTTCCGGCAATTTATTTTCTTCACTTTTTTCAATATACATTTTTACAGCAGGTGTATTAATAAGGACTTCTGATGCAGGAATTATTCGACTACCTTGTTTTTTGCAAGGCAACAGCATCTGATTCATTATGGCTATTAACGTGGCACTCAGATTCTGCCTTACTGCATATCTTTGATCCGGAGGAAAGAAATTAAGTATTCTGTAGAAGGTCTGAGTCGCGGTTGTGGTATGTAGAGTGCTAAAGACAAGATGCCCCGTTTCCGCTGCGGCAATGGCTGCTTCGACGGTATCACGATCTCGCATTTCACCTATCATGATAACATCGGGATCTTGCCTGACAACGGCTCTTAATGCGTCTGCATAACTATGAAAGTCCCCACCGTATTCTCTTTGATCTATCCATGACATTTTATTAATGATAAGATATTCAATAGGGTCTTCAATTGTGACGATGTGCTTTCTCTCCTTTCTATTAATGTAATCCATCATTGCGGCTAATGTAGTGGATTTTCCGCTTGATGTCTCTCCACCTATCATAATAATACCTTTGGGTCTCAGGCACATGACCTGCTCATATACCGGCGGCAGATTCAAATCTTCAAATGTAGGAATCTCTGATTTGACTCTTCTCATAGCAACCGTCATGCAATCTCTTGACTTGTACAGTTCTATCCTATACCTGACTTTCGCTCCAATATCCGGTTCATAGGCATAATCTATATAACCCTTTTCTTCATAATGCTTTTTGACTCTATCGTTCAAGGTAGGTTCGACTGCCTGCTCAATGACTTGCTTACTCAATGGCTCTGAGTCAAGACTCATTAACCTGCCGGCTACTCTGAAGTAAGGAGCTGCGTCTCTTCTTAAATGTATATCCGAAGCATCGTACTTTTCCGCTTCTACAAATAGTTTGTACAATAAATTGTCTTCTTCTACCATTTTATTTACTCCCTCAATAATAGAGATAAAGGAATAAGTCCTTTGAACCTTTTGCCGCTTCTGAATCAGTTCATTAGGTGACGTTATGAAACCATTTTATCACCACAAATCCCAATTTTGCTCATATATCAAGTCTTAAAATACGTCATTTCTTTGTGAAAATACATATCTTCTTGAAAATTTCATTATTGTCCTAAAGGTTGCGGGGAGACAGGTTTTATACTTCTCAGTGTCAGAAGCACGTCGTCAGTAATTCTCAGCCTTCTGCGTACCTTGTTACCTCAATACCATTAAGTTCCGTTCTGGCCTCGTGGCTAATCTTTGGTCAGGCTGGATTGTCCAGATGACTCACAACCACTTAACGACGGCGCCGTTTCGTCTTGGATGAGGTGACCTTTCGCTTGCCTCGTGCTCGTTGTTTGCCGCTATTGGGACGTGGTGTTTTGTTCGCCTCAATCTTCGTTTTCTGAATCTCTAAAGCCTGAGTTGGAACCAGCTCGAGGTGGCCGGCGGCGGGATTGACCTCTGCGATACGCACTTGGATGGGCTGGGCCAGGCGTAGGACGTTGCGAGTGTGGCGGCCGATGAGGCATTGGTGGTGTTCGTCGTATTGCCAGGTATCGGCGCCGAGGTGTTCGGGCCGGAGCAGGCCCTCAACACCAAAGTCCGGCAGGTGCACGGAGGCGCCGTAGGCATTGAGATTGACGACCACACCGCGCAGAGTCTCACCGATGTGTTTGCGCAAGAGGTGGAGGATGAAGATGGTCTTTACCTCCTGGGTGGCTTCTTCGGCGTCTTGTTCGGTGTCGGAGATGTGCAGGCCGATTTTGCTGAGGTCAGCGAAGCTGTAACGACGACGTGCCTGCTCTACCTTTCCTTCGAGGTAATCCTGGAGCACGCGGTGAACCAGAAGGTCAGCATAACGACGGATAGGGCTGGTGAAGTGACAGTACTTACCAGCCGCCAGAGCGTAGTGACCTACGTTGGCGGGGCTGTAGCTGGCCTTGGCGAGACTGCGCAGTACAAGCAGGTTTACGGGTAGCTCCAGGGCAGCGCCCTGAACTTGCTTGATGATGCGCTGCAGATCGCGTCGTTGGGCCCGACGGGGTAAGGTGACACCCATCAAGGTCCAGAACCCGACCGGAACGATCGAGACGGATGTCACGCTCGGGCATTTCCAGTTGTACCATGCCGGCACGGCGACGGCGTTTTTCGATCAGACGAGCGAGCTTCTCTATATTCCGCAAGAACGTGATAAGTCGCGGTGGCAGGTTTTGCTTTTTGCCCTTAAGGACGTGGTCGACTTCTTGATAGGTCAGCCGGGCCTTGGATTGGACAAGGCTGTTTAGGAAGCGCGTTCTACGGAGGGTGCCGTCCTTGCCGTAGGTGAGATAGACGGTTTTGGTATAGCGCGGCTGGTTCGGCTGCAGGGAGCAGATGTCATTGCTGAGCATCTCCGGGAGCATGGGCAGGGTCCGGCCGGGCAGGTAAACGCTGTTGCCCCGCAAACACGCGGCCCGGTCCAATGCGGAGCCCGGCCGGACAAAGTAACTCACATCGGCGATGTGCACGCCCAATACCCATTCACCACGTCGGTTCCTTTTGAGGCTTATGGCGTCGTCAAAATCCTGGGCATCCGGCGGATCGATGGTCACGACGAGGTGACGTGTCAAGTCGGCACGATCTCGATCTTGTTCAGGATGGAAGTTGGATCGGCTGTTATTGGCTTCGACCAGGCTGCTGTCGTCAAAGCCATCATAGAGTCCGTAGCGCCGGATGATGCCGGCGATTTCACCATTATAACATCCTGTCTGTCCTAAGATTTGTGTAATGACTCCCCGGGCGGGTTGGGTCCGGCTGGGATAGACGCGGATGTCCAGGGACACCTTATCACCATCTTCTACTTCCCTGGTATCGACTCCTTCACACCGGATGGGTCGCTGGAAGTTGGCGCCATCCGGGTACACTACCCAGTTACCTGCTTCCCAGCGGAGCGTACCCACGATAGACCTATGGGCCCGTTCCAGAACCTTAACGATCTTGCCGCTGATACGGTCCGGATCGCGAGATGATTGTTTGCGAACGATTTGCACCAGAACCCGGTCACCGGTCATGGCGTTACCCATGGCCTTGGCGGGGATGAAAACATCCCCTTCGGCACTAGCCTGCTGTGGGGTGACAAAGCCAAATCCACGGGCATGGGTGTGGAAGGTGCCGATGACCTCCTGCGACAGGGAGGGCAATCTGACCTGATTGCCTGGACCCAGTACGAGCTGACCTGCGGCGCTAAGCTCATTTAGGGCAACGTTTAGGTCATTTCGCCATTCAGCACTGAGTCCTAGTGCCTGGCTGAGCAGGACCCGCGTGCGTGGTGTCGCATCCTTCTGCAGGAGGTGAAGGATCTGGCTTTTCAGGTTTTCGTACACTTTGGTTTGATATTTGAAACTGGCAACCCGGTTGCATCAGGGCCGCCCTTAGAGTAATATTCAAACGTACTCCACCTGGCTGCTGTTTCAGTTTCTCAAGGACAAGCTGTAATGCCTTGTCTGATTCCAACTGTTCCTGTCGTTTCTTTAATTGTCGACATCTCCTCCAACACAGCCTCGCGGCTCAATGTACTTTCGCTCATATTCCAGATCCTCTGTACGGTTCATCCTCAAATATCTCTCCGTGGCCCGCAGATCCCGCGAAACTTGAATCTATCACTCACGATGGACAAAAGCAATCAGTTTTCTCTTGATAGGATTGACGAGACGGATCGAATTGATATGGTCTATCGGCGAGAGAAAAGGTATAATATAGAAAGACAGCCGATTGGCGCAGACATCCGAATCACATGGAAGACAATCGAGATAATGTGCCTGGTATGATTCTCCGCTTCTATTTCTCCCCAATACTGTTTATGTACTCTTCCAGCATCGTGTAACCATCGGCCGCAACTTTGTTCCTGTTAGCAGCATTGTTGGGATTAAGCCCATTCTTCGTTTCCCAATCATCGGGCATGCCATCATGGTCGGAGTCGGTGGGGGCCGGCGAGCTTTTTAACTTGGGCCAGCCACCAACATCGCTCTGAGAATCAATAATGCCGCTCTCTTTTGATTTGTCTTGCATCTCATTATTCTCTTTGTAAGTTGGCCCTTCATAAGTTGCATAGCCATTGCGGACTTCGTCGATAATTCGTGCATCAACCGGATCGCGCTTGGGTAATGTAGCGCCTGCATTTTCAAGAACAGCTTGATACGCCTCCTCTGCCCTTTGCTGGCCAATGGGCATGGATGGCCACGGTTCATCCATCCTGAATTCACTCACTGAATCTCCAGATTGAACACCGCCATCCCAATTGTTGGCCGAAACGGCGGCATTGCCCTCAACAACATTGTCTGCAACATACCATTGGCCGTAGTCGGCGGCTCCATTGCGCGTCGAAGGTCTTGCGATACGACGCGAGACGTCACCGGACCTTGTGGCAGGTCCCGGTTTATAATAATTGGCAACCATATTTATCCTTGAGAAATTGAATCGAGGAATCCCTTTCTGCTGTTTTTCACCTCCATAGCAACTTTGATATCCCCAGTTGTATAATACGTTATTTCTGTAATCTGTATTTCCACATCCCGAAGCGAAACGGGGGTTTCGGCTGGAGTGATGCGCCAGCAGGTTGTGATGGTAGGTGCTGTAATTTGATCCCCAAATACCTCCAAACCCATGATGACCTTTGACATGGTTGGATTGATACAGGCTTTCCGCAATCAGGCACCATTGAACCGTTACGTTCTCGTTATGATAAATGGACATTGTCTCATCAACGCTCCAGCTTGCCGACACATGGTCAACGATGAGGTTCTTGTTGTATCTGCTTGAAACGGCATCTGCATCAACACCCGACTCATCTCCCAACCGTACTCTTATATACCGTATGATTACCTCATCAGCACCGATCAATAATGGGTATCTTTTGATACAAATGCCATCTCCCGGGGCGGTTTGTCCGGCCATGGTGATATAGGGATTGCGAATCGTTAAATTACTTTTTAGGTCTATTGTGCCTGAGACCCTGAAAACAACGGTTCGTGGTCCTTCCGCCTCAACCGCCGCACGAAGGCTGCCTTCACCTGAATCATTCAGATTTGTCACTTCGAATACCTTGCCGCCCCTTCCACCAACAGTATATTTTCCATACCCTTCTGCTCCCGGGAATGCAAGCTGTCTCTGGGCGAAACTGGTTGCAGAAAAGAAACAGAAAGCCATCAGCAATGCTGTTTTACAGAGATAGTTATGCATAAAAAGACCTTCCACTATGGTGTCCGCACGTTCCGTTATGATGTGATTCAAATTACTCAACCTCGACAACGACCCGCTGATATCTCGTTAATGGCGGTGTGCCGGTGTCCGTCACCTCGCAGATAATATGGATGGTTTTTCCTTTGCCTGCGTTGCCGGGTATCGTGAACGAGGCAACTTGTTTCCCTGCGCCCCCGATTTCAATAGCTCCGTCGTAGGTCCCCGCTTCCCGGTATTGCCACCAACGATACTCCAACTCATCCCCATCCGGATCGCTCGTCCCACGCGCGTTCAATTTCACCGCTGCTCCAGGCTGGACTCTCAGGTCTGCCGCACGTTCCAGCACAACCATCGGCGGATGATTGGCCTCTTCGTACGATTTCACGCACCAGTCGGCCCGCGCTGCAAAATCGTTTTGAAACGCCGCTATCCACCGCCAGATGGGTTTGAGATACGCTGCAAGCTCCGCGTCATTCCTAATTTTCTTTTTAATGCGCTGACGCCCCCAAGCATTACTCGTCCACCATCTCCCCTCGGGATACGTGTAGCCCTCCTCGGGAACAGGATCAAGCCAGGTGTTGTCGCGGACATTGACGTAGCGGCCCCCCCAACCACCCCAGTCGGGATGGTCCAGATTTCGCAATCCGACCGGGATGACATGCATATACGAAGGTGAGTCACCCTCAGACCGGAAATCCCCATCGTCAAATCCCGACTTCTCGCCCTTCTTAAATGACTTGTACAATGCACACAGGGGACCGTGGTTCTTCTTGATGTTTTCATTCATCCAGGATCCGACTAAGAACTTCTTTTGTTCCGCGGGCAAAATGTCTTTCCAGAAGTACGCCAAAGCTACGAACTGATCGGAGATAATGGTCAGAATGTTATACTTGCCCCAATGGGGTCTGATGTAATCCTGATAGGTCGAATCCTGCTCCCAGATAAAGAAGAATCGTATCTTGTTCGCCACGTGAGCCATTTTTTCCGGGTGTTCCTCTTCGATAGTTTTCAGGGCACGGGCGATGGTGTTCATACCGCCCCAGGCCAGGAGCCAGACGGGGCGGTCATTCGATTCATCCAACAGGACATTGACTATATGCTGTGAACCGAGAGTGATTTTATCCATCTCACCCTCCGTTTCCACGTTTCCGAGGAGCGTGCGCACCCGGAGGTACTCCGGCGTCGGATACCGACTGTCATGTCTCACCAGATTGGGATAGACTTTTGCGTAGGCATCCAGGTAAGGCTTAGCCCAGTCATCCCCGGCCCAGTTGTGGCCATGCGAGTGGTATTGGGAGCTCGAGGTGATAATCGCTTCTACGTCCCATTCATTGGCATATAGCAGGAATCGAACCATCGAACACATGTCGTCGATCTCGCCGTCAGAGGTCGCAATCACGCGCGGCCTGCCGTCCGCGGGTCCGGATTTGAGTTTTCCTGGCACCGCATTGGAACCGGCGCTGAGAGCGACAACAGTCAAAAAGACACGTAACATATTCATTTTCATAGGTTTACGCCATGCACTTCCGGTGTTTGTCGCTGTTCATTTTGCACTCGCTCTAATTTCATTTCCTTTCACTTTCTGCCATGCGCCGGCGTCAATAAAAACCGGCTTTTTGCATAATGCTCTCAGAGAGAACACCGATTGATTCAACACAACCACCGCCGAGAGTACAATATGGATACGGCAATTTCTTCCTTGATTTCTGTAATAAGTTGTTGTATTCCTATGTCCATGAAGCAATTTGACCCCAGACGCCCGGAATTTGCGCCATACGGCTTTACGTGTGAACGTTGGCAGCCCGCTCTGATGCCTCGTCCCGACAAGCACACCGAGGTGGAATTGAATTACCTTGAGCGAGGCCGGCTCACTTATCTCTTCTGGGGTGAGCGAACCACTGTCGAAGGTGGCAGGCCTGCACTGTTCTGGGCGACGACGCCACACCAAATTGTGGAATATGAAGACCTGACGTCTTATACCGTGATAACCCTGCCCCTTCCCTGGCTACTCAATTGGGCTCTGCCTGAGAACCTTATTAAGCGAATTCTGAGCGGTCGACTCATTCAGGAGCCCAATTCCTCGCAGTCATACACGGACAAGGCGTTATTCCAGCAGTGGCACCAGGATATTAACTGCAACTCAACGCGTGTCCATGAAATCGTGCTGCTTGAGATCAAGGCGCGTTTACTCCGCTTTGCGGGCAATCTCGCAGGTGACGACACGCGACCTGGCGGCCCATCCCCCAATCGCAGTACAAGGCCGGTGGGTATACAGAACACCGGCAAGATCGAGCCGATGGCGAAATTCATCGCGCAGAACTACACAAGGCGGATTCACGTCGCCGACGTGGCCGAGGCCGTAAACCTGCATCCGGATTATGCAGGCGACGTCTTCAGGCGAACGTTCGGTATTACGCTGAACAACTTCATCATCCGCCATCGCGTACAGCACGCTCAGCGTATGCTGGTGACCACAAACAAGAAGATCCTCGAAATCGCCTTCGCGTCCGGCTTCAATTCACTGAGCAGGTTCAACGTTTCATTCAAGTCACTTTGCAGGTGTACTCCCCGGCAATACCGCCTCTCACATCAGTTGCCTTGCTGAATGGTCCTTGTCGACGCGGGCTTTCAGGTGCGGATCCATTTTTTCGCGGCTACGGATGACATCTCTCTGCAGGCCGCTGATCCCGCGAAACCTGAATTTATCACTCACGATAGACAAAAGCAACCCGTTTTCTCTTGATAGGATTGACGAGACGGATCGAATTTATATGGCCCATCGGCTTGCATGTAGGATGGCGCAGCTCCGCTGCCCATACGGTTCTTATGATCTCTCATCACGAAGGCCCACGAAGAAATCCACAAGTAT
>JARRQQ010000089.1:0-14588 GCA_037381725.1 Sedimentisphaerales bacterium | reverse complement strand
CTCGGCGCATATCCCCTTGAAATCAGGTAGATAAATATCGGGCGCATACAGGTCGATATCCGGCGCCGCCGCACGCCATATATCCATCACGTGAGCGACAGGCCCACCGCTCGGATAGTCGCCGGGCTTGCCTTCCGGCGCGCGGAGCCACGCGTTGACGGACATCGGCAGCGGATACTCCGCCTTGCCCGCCTTAACGACCCCGCCGATGTACTTAGCGTAGTACCAGGCAGAGAAGATTTCATCGGTCTGGACGCCCTCGCCGAAGACCTCCGTCCACGAGCCGGACCGCCGAAACCCGGTCTTGGCCCAGCAATCGCGCAGCTCGGGGATTAGAGAGTCCTTGTTGGCCGTCAGGTAGTCCATCAATGCGGCAGGCACCGCCGCAGCGTAGGCTCGGTCCGCTAAGGGCGAAAGGTCGCGGGGCTCAGGCCTGATTCCGACCTCGTTTTCCACCTGGACCATGATGACCGTGTGACGCTCGCCGTCTGTCTGTCGCAAGTGGCTCATCAGGGCTGCGAATGCTCGCGCATCCGCCCGCTGATTCTCTTCGCTCAGAGGTGTTAGAACATCCTTGGTGTTGAGATTCGAGGCGCCGAGGCAACGTGGAAATCTCCGGGTGTCCTTCTTTACCCAAGCGGGAGCGTAGCTGGAGACGCCGTTCTTCCAGCTCGCGAACCAGAGCAGAACCACGTGCATGTCGTGTTCCCTGGCTTGCTCCATGATTCCATCCACGAGCTCAAAATCGAAGTGGCCCTCTTCCGGTTCGACCAGCTCCCACGATACAGCCGCAATGACGGTGTTGAGGTTCAGACGCTTCAGTTTGGGCCACAGACGCTCCATGTATTCGAGGCCCGTTGAGCTTGAGTTATGAAGCTCACCCGCCAGCATGACGAGAGGATCGTCGTCCACAACTAACTGCACGGCGGTCCCCTTCTTCACAAGGTGCGGCACCTCCCCAGCCGCAACCGACACCCGCTGCCCCATCAGAAAAATGAGCATCAGTCCGACGAGCAGTCTAAAACGAACCAGAGTGCAATCACTATCCATGCCTTGCCTCAAATAAACATCATAACATCGGAAGCTCATAGCCTTGCCGGTAACGCTTGGCCAGGTAGGCGTTGGCCTCCGGGTCGTCGATGAAGTGATCATTTCGGGCATCGAATCTCAGTCTCCGGCCGACACGCATGGCGATGTTGCCCATGTGACAGAGCACGGCGGAGCGGTAGCCAACCTCGACGTCGGCATTCAGGTCGCTCACCTTCCGGCTGTGGACCGCCTTAATGAAATTGACGGCGTGCAAATATCGGCCTCGCGGGCCGCCCGGACCGGCTTTGCCGTCCTTGAAGGTCACTTGCCAACCCTTCCGGCCGATGGACAGCGTCCCGTTGTCGCCGTAGAAGATATCGCCGTTATCGTGGCCTTCGAGCGGATAGGGCGTCCATAGCCGCATCTCGAACATCAGGTATGCATCGTCGTACTCGAACGTGGCGATCTGCGTGTCCGGCGTCTGGTGGTCGTCGTTGTAGAACAATTGAGTCCCGCTACATGAGACGGCTTTCGGCATCCCCACGCCCAGGCCCCAGCGGGCAATGTCGATCTGGTGAATACCGTCATTGCCGATGTCACCCGTGCCGTAGTCCCAGAACCAGTGCCAGTTGTAATGGAACCGGTTCTTGTTGAAAGGCCGCTTAGGCGCCGGGCCGAGCCAGAGATCGTAGTTGACGCCCGGCGGCACTTCACTATCCGGAAAGTGACCGATTGGGCCTCGGAGCTGGTGGTTGATCGCCTTGGCCATCCGAATCTTGCCTAACTCGCCCGTCTTGAGATACTCGATCCCCTCCCGGATGCCCTCGCTGCTGCGGGACTGTGTGCCGTGCTGGACGATCCTGTTGTACTTGCGTGCCAGCTTCACGAGATAGCCTCCCTCAGCGATCGTGTGGCACACGGGTTTTTCGACGTACACGTCCTTGCCCGCGATGACCGAAGCTGCGGCGATGGGCACGTGCCAGTGGTCCGGCGTGGCGATGGCGACGACGTCGATGGATTTATCTTCGAGCATCCGCCGATAGTCGCCATAAGCCGTGACCTTCTCGTTGCGATCCGTGAATTCCTTCACGCGCTTATCCAGGACGCTGCGGTCTACGTCGCACACCGCCACAACCTGCACACCGTCAAGATCGTGGAACTCTTTGATGAGCCCGCCCCCTCGCCCGTGAATCCCCGCGACGCCCACGCGAATATCACTGTTCGCCCCTCGCACCTTCGAAAACGGCATGGCCAACGTCGCACCCGCCACGGCTGTAGTCTTCACAAAATCTCTACGTGTCAAACGTTTCATAGTCGAACCTCCTGTCGGAAAATAAGGGTACCACGATATCGAGTTATCAGGATGGAGGATATCAGGAAACGTCAAGGAATTCTGCAGGATGTTCCGTCTCACCTGATATCCTGAAACCTGATCTCCACTCCCTGATTCCCTGATTTCCTGATAACCGCCTCTACGTCATTCGACAAACTCTTTGAATCGCTTCTCGATCTGCTCTTTCGTTCTAAAGCCCTCATAAACGATCACAAGAAACCGAAAGTGAGCCGTCTCACCCGGTCCGAGTGTGAGCCGCAGTGGGATCACCTTGTTCTTGCGGTATTGACGCGGCATTTGCCTTTGAAAATCACCCTGGCCCAACGGATTCGCTGAGAACAAGCCGTAGCCTCTTGCGTGCCAATAGGTCGGATAGTTGAGGCTCTCAGGATGGTTTAGAATTGCAACGCCGACTACCTTGCCTTTCCTGACGCCCTGCAGGGCTACCCATCGGGCGCGCTTACCCCAAACGTTCTTGGCCCCTTCGTCGCCGTTGGAACTGAAATATCTGCCCGTCCCGGCTATGTTCTCTTTAGGTATCGAATCCCCCTTTGCCGACACGGCGCCCGCGTCACTTTCTCGCAGGTAATCCGACAGCCGGATCGCGAACATCCCTTCTTCAATATCATCGAAAAGCACCTCCGATCCCTTGGCGATCAGATCGATGCTGAAATCAATCGCATACTCCTCATCATGCTCGCCGGCGATAAAAAGCATCGTTCTCCTCTCCTCCAGGAGCGTCTGGTCCTTATCGTCGACCCAATGCGCGACGGTCGAGAGCGTTCCTTTGCTGGCGCCGCCGGCCATCTGCGTTATTTCAGCCTGCCGGATTTGGGGCGGCGTCGCGGTGTTCTTCCAGAAATTGATGCCATTCACCTGGTCCACGGCAAAGAAGATTCCGGCGTGATGCTCGTGGTCCATGCTCCCGCCTTCGATCTCGACGAGCGGGTATCTGCGAGAGACTTCAATGCCGGAAGGCGTCCGCACGGGCACGAGAATCGGCTTGGTCAGGTCACTGCCATAACACAAGGAGGTAAACGAGCGGTCGTTGATCACGACGTCGATTCTGTTGTCGCCTTTGAAAAACTCCACTTTCGGCGGCGCCGCTCGCGCCTCGGTGACAACCAGACCTGCAACGAACAAAAGAACTGCGCGTTTCATATCATTCCTTTCGTCTCGAACCGACACGCATCATACCACGAACTCCCGTGGGAGTCATGGAGAAGTTCCAATGCTCTTGAGATAAAGCTCATGACAAGATTTGCCAAAAACCAACTTCAATTCTTTTCTCATCACACGGAGATTCTGCTATGATGACGGGGCCGCCGTGGCGTCGCCGTGGAGTCTATTGTCTCAGACGGACCGATTTGGTCCGGGTTGCCGCTATATCCGATTGAATGCAGAGGTGAAAATGAAAATCAAATCACAAATCATCTCAGTTGCAGTGTGCTTTGCCCTGGTCGCCGCTGGAGGCTCCGACGCATCGGGACGTGAAATTCACGTGACAAAGACGGGAAGCGATTCCGACTCGGGTGCTCAGGGTAGCCCGTTGCTGACCATCAGCAAAGCGGCGGCCATCGCCCAGGCGGGAGATACCGTGACAGTCCACGCGGGCACGTATCGCGAGTGGGTCAAGCCGACCCGTGGCGGGACTGGTGAGGATAGGCGCATTGCCTACCGTGCCGTGCCGGGCGAGAAGGTCATTGTCAAAGGCTCCGAACGCGTTGGTTCCTGGACCCACGAAAGCGACGGCGTATGGAGAGTTGAGCTGCCCAACACGTTTTTCGGCGACTACAATCCCTACGCCCTGAAGGTCTCCGGCGGCTGGCTGAACTACGGCCAGTGGCATCATCGGGGCGACGTCTACCTCAACGGAGAAGCCTTCTACGAAAAACAGACTGCTGAAGAGGTCAGCCGGGCCGAGCAAAGCTGGCACTGCCAGGTCGGCGACAACGTCACAACGATCAGGGCGAACTTCGGTAAAGCCAACCCCAACACGGAACTGACCGAGATCAACGTTCGCGAGTGTATCTTCATGCCGGAAGTCACCGGTCTGAAGTATATCACTGTCGATGGCTTTCAGTTCATGCACGCAGCGGCAAACTGGGCGCCGCCCGGCCTGGAACTGCAAACCGGCGCCGTCGGCCCACGTATGGGAAAGCACTGGATCATTCAGAACTGCACTATCATCAATGCCCGTTGCGTCGGCATTATCTTAGGTCACGCCCCCGGCGTGGATTACACCGACATCGACGCCTTCGGGGATCATATCATCCGCAACAATATCATCCGACGTTGCGGCCAGGCGGGCATCGCCGGCCAGAAGGGCGCGACGCGCTCGGTTATCTCAGGCAATCTCATCGAGGACACAAATTACCGCCGGGAGTTCGGCGGCTGGGAAACCGCCGCGATCAAGTTCCACAACAGCGTCGATACCATCATCAGCGACAACCTGATTCGCGGCGTGTTTCGACAAATCCAGGGGGCGTTCGGGATTTGGATAGACTTCGGCAACCAGGGCACCCGCATTACCCGCAACATTATCTACAACACCGAGGCCGAGACCGTCTTCCTGGAGATGGATCACGGTCCCACCCTGGTTGATAGCAACGTCCTCATCGGAAAGCCGGTCCGAAGCAATTCCGAGGCCACGGTGTTCGCGCACAATCTGTTTGTCGATTGCGGCTACGTGTACCGTCCCGACACGAGGCGTCGTTCGGGATATTTCAAGCCGCACACGACGGAGACGGTGGGACGCAAATCGGGCACGGCCTGCGATGACAGGTGGTTCAATAACATCTTTGCCCGGCGGGGACTCGATAACGTTAAGAACGCACCGGGCTATGCATCGGACTACAACGTCTTCCTCGAAGGTGCTGACAAGAGTACCTTCGGGGACGAGCACAGCGTTGTTGATCCTTTTGTCACGGGGCTGAGCGTGAAAGATCATCCGCTAGGAGCGACGATCACATTTTCAGTCAATGACGCGCCGTTTCGCGTACAAGGGCCGCGGGTGAATGCTGATCTGGTCGGTCTTTTCTCGACCGTCGGGCAAACCATCGAAGACCGTGATGGACGTCCCATTACAGTCGATACGGACATCGACGGCACGAAATTTGAAAAACCGATCGTCGGGCCGCTGGCAACGTTGAAGCAGGGAGAAAACACAATTACATGGACGTTTCACGAGGTTGAGTGACTGAAGCCGACCGATCCTCGATCCTCAACGCCCGACGAGAATCCAGAATCGAGAATCAAGCATTTAGGAGTGAATATGAGTTTTCTGGGTTTGGACTACGCTATTTGGATTGTCTTAGCGCTTTATTTTGCCGGGATGCTTCTGATGGGCTGGTGGAGCAAGCGCGGCGCGCACAGCCAGGAAGGCTATCTTTTGGGCAACCGGCAGTTCGGTGTGCCGATGATGGTGATGCACGCCTTCGGGGCCGGCACGCATCCGGGCAACGTCGCGGGCGTGATGAGCGCCGCCGTCGTCAGCGGAGCCTCCAGCATTTGGGTCTCCTGGATGTGGTTGTTCGGAACACCCTTCTACTGGCTCATCGCGCCGGTGATCCGTAGGATGCGGTGCCTGACGATGGCCGATTATTTCGAGCAACGCTTCAGCAGGTCGGCCAGCGTCCTCTACATCATCGTCGCCGCGGTCGGCATGATCGTTTTTCTGTCGGGTGTCCTACTGGCGACAACCCGAACAGTTCAGGGCATGATGGGTAAGTCCGCCACGGTGGATAGCGAAGCGTGGTTCTTCGGCATCCTATTCGTCAGCACGGCGGTCTTCCTCGTTTACAGTTATTGGGGCGGGATCATCGCCGCCATTCGCACTGACATGATTCAGGGACTGATGATTATCGCTTTGTCGTTCATCGCGATCCCGGCGGCGCTCCGTTTGGAACAGGTAGGCGGGCTGTCCGGGCTGCGGGCGACGCTGGCCGCACAAAGCGGCGACCTGCTCAGCCTCTTCGACCCGAAGGGCTTCAGCCTGCTCACGGTGCTCTTGCTGAGCGTCAACGCGCCGCTGACCGCCTTGGCCTTTCCACATCTGATGAGCGTGTGCGCCGCCGGACGGACCGAATGGGAAGGACGGGTCGGCTTCACCTACGGCAACATCCTCAAGCGCGTCTGCACCATCGGCTGGAGCATACTCGGCCTGGCCTGGTTAGCGTATCTGCTGAATACTCACTCGGTGATACAGCAAGACGCCGCGTTCGGCAATGCGATCCGCGGATTGCTGCCGCCCGTGCTTCAAGGCGTGATGTTGGCGTGCGTCATGGCGGCGGCGATGTCGTCCGGCGACGCCGTCCAGGTCACGGTGGCCGGGCTGTTCAGCCAGAACATCTACCGTGCCTTCGTCAATCCGAAGGCCAATGAGAAGCAACTGGTGCGGGTGACCCGGATCATCGGAGTCTGCATCGCCCTGCTGTCTCTCGTGGGAGCGATTTTGATGCGTGCGAGTCTGGTCAAGACGATTCTCGATTTTTTCAACATCCTGAGTCTCGTCGGCATCTCGACGGCGATGGGTCTGCTCTGGCGGCGAATGAATACAACCGGAATGTTTTGCAGCACTATCCTTGCCTCGGCCAGTTATATTCTGACGCGATACGTTTGCCAGTGCACTCGTGACATCACGATCGGCGTGCCGATCGTCGTCGGCGTGGCGGCGGGTGTGGCCGCCAGCCTGCTAACAAAGCCGCCGAAGGCTGAGACTCTCGAAAAATTCTTCAAGAAGATATACGTGCCCATCGGTGACGAGAGGGCGCTTGATGTGCCGCTCGATGAAGCCGTGCCGGCCTCGAAGCGCTGGTTCACCCGTGGCGGGCTTTTCATCGTTAAGCCGTCCCACCAGTCATGGGTGGGCTTCGTCGTCACGCTCGCCATCTGTGTGCTCTGCGTATTGGTAATGTTGGCGATACTCAAATAGAGAGACCATGGGATGGCGAGAACAATCGGGCTTGTCGGTATCGGCCTTATCGGCACCGCGTTGGCGAAGCTTCTGCTGGAAACCGCGCTTGAAGTCGTCGGTTTCGATGTCGACTCAGAAAGATGCTCCGAACTTCAGAGCCTCGGCGGAAGGTTCGTAAGCAGTCCGGCCGACGTCGCCGGTCAGGTCGAGCACGTTATCCTGTCGCTTCCCGATTCAAACGCCGTCCGGCAAGTCGTGGAAGGTCCAAAGGGGATTCTGGAGGCGAAGCCCTTGCCCAGGTACATCATCGACACAACCACCGGCGATCCCGAACAAACGATGGCACTCGCCGAGCGGTTGCGACGACGGGGCATCTATATGCTGGATTCGACCATCTCCGGTTCAAGCCAGCAAGTCAGGGACCGTGCGGCCGTCTTTATGGTGGGAGGAGACAAGGGCGTGTTCGAGACGTGCAAAGACGTATTCACGGCGCTGAGCGATAAAGTATTTTACGTCGGCCCATCCGGCCATGGCTCCAAGGCAAAGCTCGCGAGCAACCTGATCCTCGGCCTGAACCGTCTGGTGCTGGCCGAAGGGCTGGTCTTCGCCGAAGAGCTCGGCCTCGACCCGGCGGCCTTCCTCGAATTGGTCAAGGCAACGCCCGCCTATTCGACGGTCATAGACGTCAAAGGCGAGAAGATGCTCGAGAGCGACTTCACCGCCCAAGCCCGAATGCGCCAGCACCACAAGGACGTCTCACTGATCTTGGAATACGCCGAACGGGCCGGCCAGGAATTGCCGTTGTCAAAGGTGCACCTGGACGTATTGATCAAAGCCATGGCCGCGGGCGACGCCGACCTGGACAACGCCGCCGTCATCAAAGAACTCCGCCGGCGCAAGTCCTCGCGGTAGCAGTGGTACGGGCGACTTGTTCACCTGTGCGGATCCTATCACGCGCCCCGAAACTCGCCATGGCGCGTCTCACTCGGGAGGGTTCCGCTTCGGGGGGTGCCTGTCAGAGCGTTTTGTTTCTGCGCAGCCAACTGACCAGGACGGTGCCCACACCACCGAGCAGGAGGGCCCCGGGGGCCGGGACCGCGGGCTTGACCAATTCGCTCGCGGCGTCACTGACACTGAATGCCGTCATCGGAAAGTCAGAAGCTATGGCCGTCGGATCCGCAATGTCCGGACCGGGGTCAGGCGAGTCCACCAGCCAGTAGTCGACACAGTCGGTGATAACCACGTTCGACGAGGCATAGCTCGCCAGATACGGTTTGGCCTGGCCGATGGGTGCCGAGGTTGTGGTGAAGTGGAGTCCTTCGATTAGGGCGCTCCGTTTGCCGCCGACATTGTTCATAAGCCAGACGTCCGGTTCGTTCGCTCCGGAATCCAGACCGGCAACAAGCTCCGTGTCGAGAGAATACGCCCCTGTCCCTGGAAAGCCAAAAGAGTTGATCGCGCTGTTGTCACCAAGCGGCTCAAAAACCGAGGGAAACGGTGAGTACGTGTCGCTGAGGCCGAACGTGTCGAAGATCGGAACCGCATATCCGGCCGCGGCCGGGAGGAACATTACCATGATGCACGCCACCTGCTTGTTCATACCTCGATCTCCTTACCCTCTTAAATGTCCTCCGTGCCATTCGGATCCCGGCTCCGTCTCGTGGGGAAAGACCCCCGTGCTCCGGATCGACGGATTGGCTCCCCAAACGCAGGCTTCGCGCGGACCCTTTGCGGTTCAAATCAGGCGAATCTTCGGTGAAATCAAGCTAAGTGGCACAAAAGAGTGAGGGTGAAGAGCAGACAGCATTCGCCCGTTCGTCGACGGTGTCAAACGACTATTCGCGACCTCATTGAACGTGCTCGGAGGGTTTACGAATCCTCGGTTCCGCTTCAACACGCCCGGAAATCGCGCTTGCGACGATACGGAAAAGAAAACAGCCTTCAACCCTTTTTACGTATTTGTCCTACTTACCTCATCCTGCCGCCGGGGCAAATATGCCGAACATCACGGCAAACATCCCTCTCGCCCCCTGAACTGCACACTAACTCCTTTTAATTTAAAGCTTTATAGATACACCTGTGACAATACAATCATTCAAACGATCCATACCCGTAGGACTTTTCCGGGATGACACCGGCGCTTCCTACGCCATTCCCTGATTCTATTATCGGGCGGAAATACCATAAAAGTTAAGCCAAAATTCTCATAATCCCACGTTTATCAACAATTTATTTACTCTATGTTACCCATATCATCTTTTCCTGCTGAACCTGATGACGTTCAAATTCGCAGCGGGAACAATACTGTGTGTCGTTCTTATGGCTGTGTTTATGCCGGTGCTCGTCAATGATTACCAGCGGCGATTGAAAGACTACAATGCGAACGTCTCCGCGACCCAGGCTGAAGTTCAAAAGGCCAAGGTCTACCATACCATTCTTGTGGGATGGAATTACTTCGTTTATCGCCCGCCTGCGATACTTTCCGTATTTAGCAAGGACATTGCAAACAACGTGGGCGATTCAGTCAGTATCCGCGTTTTCGATGTTCCGGAACTCAGCGCCGGCTCGAAGGAAGTCAATCCCTATATTTCGATTCTACCCACGTTAGACATATCCCTTATTTTCAAAATCATCATTAGCCTCCTGGCACTTCTCGTAGCCTGCGACGTGATATCCAATGAACGCGAGCAGGGAACGTTGAAGTTGATGCTCTCGGCCGGTGTAGCTCGACATCAAATCTTGTCAGGCAAGCTGCTGGCGGGGTGGATGACGCTATTCATACCGGTTACGATCGCGTTTATCACGGGACTGTTGATCTGGCAATTTTCACCGATGATCGACTTGACGGGGGCCGACTGGGTGCGGATCGCCGTATTGTATCTTGCCTCACTGATTTTCATTTCGGTGATGTACAATTTTGGCTTGTTCGCCTCGTGCATGACGAGACGATCCTCGGTTTCTCTCTTACTCACTTTGTTTTTCTGGATGTTCTTTATCGTTGTCGTGCCGAATTTGAGCTCTCATTTGGCTACTTCCATCAGGCCGCTCGAGCCGGAAGAAGCGACTGAAAAACAGTTGCAGGAAATCAGGGAAAGGCAAACAAAAGAACGGCGAGAAGCTGAGAGTCAGACCCCCTCGAGAGGCGAAACTATTGACATCGACGACGGCATGGGTCGGTACTACGCGATCTGTGATCAGGAGGCAATGGCATGGCTGCAAAAACGTCAGGCCGTACGGCAAACGTTGCTTATCAAGCATGCCGAACAAAGATGGAAAATCAGGCATGCGCACATGGAAAGCCTGTTCAAACAGAAACAGTTAGCGAACACCCTTTCATGGATTTCGCCTATCTCGCTCTATGGTGCAGTGACATCCGGTCTGGCCGGGACGGATGCGTCAAGCTGTCAGGATTTTGTTGAAGCGGCCAGAGAATACCGGCAAGCAGTGATAGATTACGTTCGGTCAAAAACCGACGACTTTTCATTGCCTTGTTTTTTCACACCTTTCGATGCGGTCGATACGAACATCATCAAGCAGTACAACAATCCGACGGCCGATGCTCAAGAAGTTCAGAAATGGAAAGAACGAAAATGCGCTCAAGCGAAAACTCTGAACCTTGAGGACTTTCCACACTTCGTCTGGAAGCCGGACGTTGCAGGGGCAATCATCGGGGCGCTTCCGAGTTTTCTGTCATTAGCCCTTTTCAGCGTTCTATTGTTTGTCTTGTCGTTTGTCGCGTTTGTGAAATATGACGTGAGATAAAGACTGATCGTATGATTCTTACAATAATACGCAAAGAAATCCTGCAAAATATCATAAGCTTGCGCTTTATTCTCTTGTTACTTTTGATCATTTCGCTTTTCGCATCCAGTAGCTTTCTGTTCGTCGCCAAGTACAGGACACAGTCAGATGACTACTGGAAAAAAACGAATGAGAATCTTTCAGGATTTCGCCATCAGGCAGATCAACTTTACAAGCTGGCGTTTTACGACCAAGAGATATGGAGAAAACCAAAGGCTCTGACATTCTGTGTCGGAGGGTACGAAAAGTCGCTGCCGAACTGCTTTGGGACAGATGCTTTTCTCTCGGTCTGGTGGGTGAAAGGCCAGCACAACTTTCTCCTTCATCAATTCGGGGATCTCGATTGGGTGTTTATCATCTCTCTGCCTCTTAGTTTTATGGCACTGTTTTTTACCTACGACTGCATTTGCGGAGAAAGGGCCGCGGGGACACTGCGTCTGATCCTGTCAAGGGCGGTTCCGAGGTATGCAGTTCTTGTGGGCAAATACGCCGGCGCAATGGTCACAATAGGAATACCGTTACTTGTGGGGTTTCTCGTGAGCCTGATCATCGTTCTTTCTTCAGACGTCGTTGAATTACATGCAGACGATTGGACCAAGATTTTGATCATTGTCCTTCTATCCATGCTCTATTTATCAATCTTCACGGTGTTGGGGATAATTATATCCAGTAGAATGGCCTATTCGACGAACAGTATGGTGGTCCTTTTGCTTGTTTGGGTTGGGCTGGCTATCTTGATACCCTGCCTCGGCCGGGCGGTTTCCGACGTCTTTTACCAGGCGCCGAGCAACGCCGTGTGGACTCGTCGATACTCCGAAATGATAAATCGATTGGATCGCGAGGCAAAGGCAGGCAAATTCGGCAAAAATGCGCTCGAATTTGACTCCGATCCGAACCACCCGTCGGTGAATCCTCCCGCGGCGGCCCGGTACTGGAATGCCTTTGCAGCCGGTGTGATGCAGCAACGCGAAGACGGACATAACCAGAGGGTGGCCCAGGCACTTGCTGGTCGAAGATATGCCTGTTTGTCGCCGACGGTGCTCTATCAGCAGGCGTCCGAAGCGATTGCAGGGACGGGGATTCACCGGTGCATTCATATTTGGGAGCAAATCAAGGCCTACAGAAATCAACTCCGGGAATACGTTCTCTCGAACGATGCCGAGGATCCCGCCAGTCTTCATCTGCTCTTCTTTTTTGAATACGCCGTGGAGAACTGGAAGACGGTTTCGCAAAAACCGGTGGATTTTGACACGGTGCCCAAGTTCCAGGAGCAAGATTGGACGATTGGTGAGTCCTTGCGATTGGCCATTTGGGACATTGGGTTGCTGCTGGTATTCAATCTGGGTCTGTTTGCGGCCTCCTGGGTCTCCTTCATGAAATATGACGTACGGTGAAGCCTGAGAAGCATGACAGGCATATGCGAAAAATCTTCTCATTTTTCCATTTTTTAGTTGACATTACATAGTATGCATTACATAATATTCGAGATGAAACAAAACGATTCGAAGGACCACAAATGATCGGTGAATGTGAAAGCATTCCGTTAGAGGCTCTTAAGGAAGATACGCATGAAATTTGAAAGTCAACTACTGAAAGGCATCGCTCCGGTCGTCGTTCTGGAGATTCTCTCCCGGGGTCCGATGTACGGCTACGAGCTCAGCCAGGCCATCGAGCGGCGCAGCGGCGACATCCTGACCTTGGGCAAGGGGACGTTGTACCCTCTGCTGTACAATCTTGAGGCCAAGAAGATGATCTCGGGCAAGTGGGAGAAGACTCCGTCCCAGCGAAAACGCCGATACTACTCCATCACCGGCAAGGGCAAAGATGAATTAGCCAGGCAGACAACACAGCTCCGAGAGCTCACGGCCGGCCTGAACCTCGTCTTTGGCGGGGCGCTCGTCCCAGCCTAAGTCCCATATGGATCCCCATGATTTTGGCGGAAATGGCTATGATCTACAGCGAAAATAAGAGGACGCCGGTCGTTGAATGTAAGCAGTTGACAAAGGTCTACAAGAAGCTGCTAGCCGGACAGTCGAAGGCGGTTTGCGCCCTGAAGGATATCTCGCTGTCCGTTGGTAAGGGGCAGATCGTCGGGCTCATCGGCCCGAACGGCGCGGGTAAATCGACCTTGCTCAACCTCATGGCGGGCCTCATCTTTCCAACGGAGGGTTGCGTGAGCGTGTGCGGCTACCCCGCCCGGTCCATCGAAGCTCACAGCGGTATGGGCTATATGCCCGAGCATCCATCATTTCTCGGTCGCTACTCGGCGCGGGCGGTTCTGCGGTACCACGGCGCGCTGTCGGGCATGTCGAGGCAAGCCACCGGCGGCCAGATAGACAAATGGACCGAGCAGCTCCAGATGACCGAGTACATCGACAGGCAATGCTCGGACTTCTCCCAGGGGATGAAGCAGCGATTGGCGCTGGCTATTGCGCTCATCAAAGATCCACAAATGCTGCTCCTGGACGAGCCCAGCAACGGGCTCGATCCGGTCGGCATCGTTCAACTCCGCAATTTCTTGAAGTCATTGTCCGAAGAGGGCACGACCATCGTGATCAGCTCCCACCGTCTGGGCGAGTTGGAAAAACTCACGTCGGATTATCTTTTCTTGTATCGCGGGCAGATCGTCAGTTTCGGGGAGAAAATCGCATCGGGCGGGGCGGGACAATTGCGCGTGGAACTGGCCCACCCGACAGATGGCGGCCAAGTCTCGAACGGACACAGTATCGCCGAAAAACTGTTGCCGGCCTCGAAAATAATCAGCGCCTCGGATACGGAAGTGCTCATCGCCGTCGAGTATGAAGAGGAGGTCCCCGACATCGTCTGCAATCTGGTGAAAGGCGGCGCCCGCATAAAAGGCGTATCGCTGCAAAAAGAGGACATTGAGGAAGTCTTCCTGCGTTTGTATCAAGAGAGGAATTAGCCGATGAGAGCGCTCGAATTGATGAAAGAGACATTATCCCGTGGGATTTATACCTGGATCGCGCATTTTAGCTGGTTCGCCATCTATGTGATTTTTCTGATCGTTTATGATCCGCGTGATTGGGGCTTCCAGTCGTTCCTTTTCGTCTGGGCCGGGTGTCTGTTACCTCTCTTTCTCAGCGCCGGTATCTTCGGCAACGACGTCGCATCGGGACGTATCTGCGTCCTGATGACCAAACCGTTCTGGGCTGGAGAGCTCTACGTTTACCGTTTGCTGGGTCTGTCGTTACAGGGGGCGATCCACTTGACGCTGGCCGGGTTCGTCTTGGTGCTCATCCATTCTCTGACGGGTTTAGGCAACCTGGACAATCTGGGCTTATGGCTTTTTTCGTCCTGGCTGTTGTTCAACACCTGGGCGGCGGTCTCCTCGTCCCTCTCGGTGGTCATCAGCCGGGCTTATAACTGCCTTTTCCTCATTCTCGCCATTATCTCGATCAATATTTTGGTCAACATCTTAAAGTACGATCATTCCGATGATTTCATAACGAAAGTCACGCAGGTCCTTACTAAATATGTCTTTCCTCCTTT
>JARRQQ010000088.1:0-9732 GCA_037381725.1 Sedimentisphaerales bacterium | reverse complement strand
TGGGCAACTCGCTTGCCGGCGCTGTCAATTCTGCCCCATCTCTATCGGCTTGACTGTCGTGGCAATGTCCATCGACAATGCCACTGTCGTTCCCTGTGGTGTTCGCTCCGTGGGAGCTATTTTGATCTCTTCCGAGCAATGCAGCGTCACATTCCTCCGAACCATCCAACCGCTGTTCCGGTCTACCTCCAATGATCCCTCGCAGGAACCCGTCATCGTAGTTCTCGATGATCCAGGCGCACCCTCCTCCTCGGAGCCAAGCTCTTTGTTCAACTCTATCTTTGAGCTAAAATTCACCGATACGGCATCTTGCTTAATCTCTCTTAAAGTATAGGCGCAATCGTCCAGGTCAGTGTGTGCCATATAAAACAGGGCCGTCCCCGCCCGCCACGAATCACCTGCTCCCACGGGTCCGTCGGGGAAAGGCATGATCGCGTTACCCAACATTCCTCTGATATGGTCTTCGCTGCAGTAACCATGCTTCTCAAGTCTCGTTCTTGTCGCTTCGATTCTTTTCTTTCTCGATCCGTAACGTTGATTTCGCTTGACGATTGATTGTCTCGCCCTTTCCTCAGCGTCCTTGGCCGATGCTTTGGCCATCCTCTGTCTGATCGCCTTGTCCTCGTTCTCCACGACTCGCTCCGCCATTTGCGAGTGCATTTCCGCGAGGCCGGCGAGTTCGACGATTCGTCCTTCGGGCGTGACTTTTGCGGTGAAGCTCTGCCCAATCATAGCCGTAAACAGAGGTCCGAAATTTAAATAGCTCACGGCGGTACCCGGCTTCGTCGAATCGTATTCCATCGATCCGTTTGGTGTTTTGCTTATTTCGTGAATGGTCAGGTACGTCACCTTCAACCACGCCACTCCGTTGGGATCGACCTGTTCGACGTCGAACTCCAAGCCCGTCGTCATTGTGCGATTATCTTCAAGCTGACGTCCCTCGGTTGTCTGCGAAACGTTGGATTCTCTGATGATCTGCAAATGATGCGTTTGGCCGGGCTCCAAGTGGAGTTTCAGATCGAGTTTTCGGCCGTCGTCCTTCGCCGTGACTGAAGAAGACGCAGGCTCGTCCGAACCGACGCTTTCTTTCGCAGGTGGGACCACGGAAGTGGGCGCCGGTTGGGCAACGAGCGCAGGCGCAGTGGTTCGGACGTCTGTCTCCATGACTTCTTGAGGTGGCGGCACGTCCGGCTCCCCGGCCGGCTCTGACCCCGAGCGCAAAACGACGGCGACAACAATGACAAGCCCGACCACCACGACCGCGGCGGCTCCGCAGATGATAAATATGGGTGTGCGATCCCGGCTTTCACTCTCCTCCGGAAGATCAGACTCATCCGCTTCCGGCAGCTTGTCAAGAGAGGGCATGACAACCGGATTCTTGCACTTGGGACATTTGGCTTTCTTCCCGGCGTGAATCTGAGCCACACGAATCCTCTGGCCGCAGCTTTCGCAATGGAACTCTATCTTGTCCGACCCATCAGGTACAACGCCAACGGTACCGCACTTGGGACACTTCACTCGCTTACCTGATTGCTCGTCTCCAACGCTGAGCTTCTGACCGCAACCTTCGCACTGGAACCTTATCATAGCCAATACCTCCGAATTCAGCCGGGATCCCCCATATACACTTCGCCGCAAGCAACCTAAGGAAACCCGGCTTATTTCGCACTCCTGACTTTTTGACGATCTGTCTCTTTATGATAGACGCTCAAAGCGAAGATTCGTTACAAAAAAAGACTATTTCTCCGTGAGCCCTGTGCTTTCTGTGCCAAAATATCGGATTTGACTTGACAATCCATAGATAATTTTGTATAATATTAACCTAACATAACCATCGTCGATAGTGAATAGTATTTGGTGAATAGTCATACTCGACACTCATGAGCCCCTCGGAAGCGGGGACAATAGTCAATCATTCGTCCTCAATCGAAGATTTCACCCGCCAGACGTATGGCGGGCAAGAATCGCAAATCTCTTTTGGAGGATTCCTTCATGGCTACCGACGCGCAAATCAAAGCCAATCGTCTCAATGCTCAGAAATCGACGGGGCCGAAGACCGCTGAGGGCAAAGCAATAGTGGCGCAAAATGCAGCCAAACACAGTCCTTTCGCACAGAAAATTTCATAAATTGCCAAAAAGTGTCAGATTTTCACGAATTTCGTACAGAATTGTTCGCGGGACTGGCGCCGGTGGGAGGTGTCGAGATGATCATGGCCGAGCGGATCGTAAGTCTGTCGTGGCGGCTCACACGGGTCGAACGGATGCGGAGCAAGGCTATCGACGTGATGACCACCCAGGCTGAGATGGAGGCTGCCACCCTGTCAGTGAGCAAAAGGGCATATATGTAAAACAAAGCCAATCGGGATCAGGCTGCTCCGCAGCGCGGGCGGGACGCCCTCGCCACGGAGGGGGCCAGCACGTTGGAGGACGAAAGGGCAAAGTGCGCAAAACAAAGCCAAATCGCGTGCGACGAAAACAACGCAAAGTGTGTTGCAAAAAAGGATTATGACGATAAGCGCGCTACGACTTCATCGGGGATGTCGAAGTTTGCGTAGGCGTTTTGCACGTCGTCGTGGTCGTCGAACGCCTCCATCAGCGAGATGATGCGCTTGGCCGTGTGCTCGTCGCTGATATCAATCGTGCTCTGAGGCACCATCGAAATCTCGGCGACTTCGGTCGGAATCTCCTTTTGCTGAAGGGTCGCCTTAAGGGCCTCGTAGGCGCCGGGATCACAGGTGATCTCGAAGACCTCGCCGGTGTTTTGCATGTCGTCGGCTCCGGCGTTCAGAGCGATCTCCAGAAGCTGCTCCTCGTCGGCGTTGGCGGTGTTGACCGTAATCAGGCCCTTCTGGGAGAACATCCAGTTGACGCAGCCGCTGGTGCCTAGTGAACCGCCGTGCTTCTCGAAGATTCGCTTGATCTCGGGGCCGGTCCGGTTGCGATTGTCGGTCAGGGCCTCGACCATGACGGCTACGCCGCTCGGGCCGTAGCCTTCGTAGAGGACCTCTTCGAAGCTGGCTCCCTCCAGTTCGCCGGTACCCTTCTTAATGGCCTTTTCGATGGTATCCTTCGGCATGTTGGCGGCTTTGCCCTTGTCGATGGCGTAGCGCAGGGTGAGGTTGGCGGCCGGGTCGCCGCCGCCCTGCTTGGCCGCCACGATAATCATTCGAGCAATCTTGCTCCACATCTTGCCGCGTTTGGCGTCGGCGGCCGCCTTCTTATATTTTATGCCCGCCCAGTGTGAGTGACCCGACATATGTGCTCCTGCCCCTTATCATGGAAATTAGACATTTCAGGTTGCCAAAACAGGTTCACATTATACGTCATTCCCTTTTTCGCGTCATCATTTTTTCCGAAATGTTCGCGAACTTGATTTCCGGCCTAGACGCCGAAGAGGACTTTCGCTCCTTCGCCCTTCTGGATCATGGGGACGTACTCGTCAAGCGACTGGAGCACAGCCGGCTTGGTCAGGTCGAGCGTCGTCTTCTTCTCGTGAGCCATGTAGGCCGCCATCACGAGCATCGTGACCTTCCGGCCGTACTGGAAGTCGAGCAGAGCGTTTTTTCCCTGTTCGAAGGCGGCCAGCGCATCGCGCCACTCCGCGACGTAACCGTACAGATCGGCCTCGTTGGGTTGCAGAACCAACGCGCCGCGGGTAGCTTGTGCCTTTTCGAGGGCAAGCTCGCCATCGGCAATGGCAGCGGCTGCGGCGTCGCTGATAAACAACCCCGCTGGGGAGAGCAGTGAGTTGACCGTGTAAGAGTAGCCGGGCCCGAAGGCCTCCATCAGCAATCTCAGGCCGGGGGCGTCGTACATCCAGGAATTCGTCGCTTGAGCCACGCTGCAAACGCCGGTTTCGGGATCCTTGAACTCGAATGTCACGTTCGAGTAGTCTTCGGCCGGCGTAGCGGTGTAGTCCACGCCCCTGTCCTCGAGGCGGCCGATCCAGGGTTGCTTGCCCCACTTGAGCAACGCCATGTTGGCGGTCACGGAAACCGCTGTGAGATAGTCGGGGCTCCGGCCGGCGGGCGTCAGCATGTACATGCCGACGGCGATGCTGTGACAACCCATATCGCAACAGACGCCACCGCCCTGCTGCGTCGGGTTCCAGAACCACGGCTCGTGCGGGCCGCCGTGCTCTTCGGCGCTGCGCGCCAGATGGACCGCGCCCATTGTTTTCTCCACGGCCTCAAGCTGACGCCGGGCCTGAACGACGGAGGGCATGTGAAGCTGGTTCTCGAAGTACGCGGTGGGCACGCGAAGCGCCTTGGCTATCCTCACCATGACGTTGGCTTCTTTGAGGTTTCGCGCCAGGGGCTTTTCGCAGATAATCCCCTTGAGCTTGGCCCCGCCTTCGACGGCCTTAGCGATGTACCGCATGATCTCGACGTGGAAAGGATTTGGAGCGAAAATGCAAACCACGTCCACGGCTTCGCACATTTCGGCGATCGTCTTGAACACTTGCGTATCACCCAAACCATCCGCGCGTGCGCGTTCGGCGGTCGCCTCTGCGCCCTGGGGAGCGCAAACTCCAGCCAACTCGGCTCCGCGTACCGAACACAAGGCGCGTTCGTGAAATCCGGCGACAAAGCCGCCTCCGACCATCCCTATTTTCAGCATTGAAATACCCCTTTCAATTCCGGTATTATTCATCAGACCGACGAACAACAATCTTATAGGACGCCAAGCGTCTCGGAGCCTGCATGATGCGCCTCGTATCTACACTACTTTCGCAGGCATGACAACTGAAAACTCCCTGGGCGGTCCAAAAAAGCGGCAACGGTCCAAGCGGCATGAAGAAGGCCGCGTATCGCCATCCCAAGTCCGGCTCGGGACGAACTCCGGCCGGGAGAGTCCGAGAAAAATGGCCATGACAGACGTGTGATCGGTTCAGCTCGGCACGAATCGGAGAAATGCAATTTTTTCGATAGATTGCCACAGAAATGACTGAAAAAATTCATCGAAACACTTTCTTCAGACCGTTAGAAAATTAGCTCTGCGAATCGCTGCGGAGCCAAGAGATTGGTCGAAATTCAGAACAGATTCAGGGAGGCTCGACGTTCCGTTCGGCCCATAGTGAAGCAAAAAGGAGAATCGAATGCCGGTGTCACAAGTCGCGGAAAAGCGAATGACTTTACCCAACATACGAGTGAAGGCCAAGGCCCTTAGCCTACGGCCCGGGAGAATGAAGAAGGTGGACCTCATCCACGCCATCCAGATCGCGGAAGGCTGCACTCCGTGCTACGGCCGTTCCGACGGGAACTGTCCGTACGGCGATTGCTGTTTCCGCAAGGACTGTATCCCGCTCAAGCCCTGAGGGTTGCGCCCTCTCAACCATCATACGCGGCTGCCCGAAGGCCCGCTGCGCGCGCTCTTTCTGCGCTTTGGCCCGGCCTGGACGCCCGAAAAAAACTCCGATCCGAGGGTCAAAAAAATTCGGGTATTCTGTTGACAATTTCGGACTTTGCCCATAGTTTTGGACGTATGTCAAGGGGTAGACTTCAGTCCCTCGGAGTGTACACCTGATCGAAATCGAGGGAACCTAAGATTGCGGGCCGGGGAAATGGCCCAAGGAGAACGCTGTGGATAAAGGTAAGGTAAAGTGGTTCAACGAGAAGAAGGGATTCGGATTCATCATCCCCGACAATGGCGGTGAAGATTTGTTTATCCATCACTCGAACATTGCAGCGGAGGGTTTCCGGTCCCTGTACGACGGTCAGGCGGTCGAGTACGAGGTTGCCCAAGGCAGAAAAGGCCCGGAAGCCATCAACGTGCGTCCCTGCTGATCCACAATCGCCTCAGGTCGGGATTTTTTGACACCATGGCCCTGCCGAAAGGCGGGGCTTTTTCAATTGGCTCATCACGCAAGGCATGAAGGAGCCGGAGGATGACCGAGCAGATTTACCCTTAAGGAGAATTGTCATGCAAGGTCTGAGGTTCGTAATTATAGCGCTTGTCGCCGGGCTCGTTGTCTGCGGATGCAAACGCAAAAAGGAAGAGCCCGCCCCGCAGGTCCCGGAGACGCCGGACGAAACTGTACAACCAGAGCCGGAAGAGGAGAAGGAGGTTGCCGTGAGCACAACGCTTCAGTGGCTGGGCCACGCCAGTTTTAAGATCTGCCACGGAAACACGGTCGTATACATCGATCCGTGGAAGCTCAAAGACTCGCCTCACGATGCAACGCTGGTGCTGGTCAGTCACAGCCACCACGATCATTACTCACCCGACGACATTGCCAAGGTCAGCGACCCGAACACAAAACTCATCGCCTCGCCGGACGTGATCGCCAAAGAAAAGACGGGTCAGGCCATTATGCCCGGAATGACGATTGAGCTGGAAGGCGTCCGCGTGCGAGCCGTAGCCGCATACAACACCGACAAAGAATTTCATCCCAAGACGAACAACTGGGTGGGCTTCGTGATCGAAATCGGCTCGAAGCATATTTACTACGCGGGCGACACTGACATCATCGAGGAGATGAAGAGCCTGGGGGATATCGACGTCGCGCTTCTGCCGGCGGGCGGGACGTACACAATGGACGCTTCTCAAGCGGCGCAAGCTGCGGCGCTCATCAAACCGAAACTGGCCATCCCGTATCACTGGGGCGACATCGTCGGCGAGCGAAGTGACGCGGAGAAATTTGCCAAAGCCGCCAAATGTGAAACGAAGATACTGGCTCCAGGCGAAACGATCAGCCTGGATTAAAAACTGGCATTGACAAGTCAGGTTTCGCCAGAGTTTCTTGTCTTGCTCCCAACAAGAGCTTGTGGGTAGCTTGCCTGCGCACTTTCCGAAGGTTTCACATCAGGAACACCTGAACAAATACCTCGATTGACAGGTAGCTAATGAGTGAGGAACGGATTCCCCCGTAAATATAGTGTATTAACTTGTCTCTATTGACGGATAGCAGGAATAGAAGAACGTATGAGGCTTACCACAGAACAACGTCTTACGGCATTGGAACGAGACAACGTCGTGCTCCACGACACGATCAAGCTGCTGCACAAACTCCTGAAGGAGCAACGACGGCTGATAAGCGACTATATCACACAACGAATCGCCGCGGCCACCGAGAACCCTGGGCACAACGGCAATCAGCGGCCCGAGGATGCCGTTTACACTTTTGTCTGCTCACGGAGATTTGAGCAAATCGAAAAGTTGGTGGAACGAGTCAGCAAATTGGTGGGACCCGCCGGCTCAAACTGAAAGGCCAAGCAGTGAGCCTTTCGGGCCGAGCAGCCAGAGTTTAGTCCGCTTGACGGTTGCGCGGGAGGTCGAGCATCCGGCTGCATCGTGGGCACTTGACCTGATCACCTTTGAAGTTGGGCGGAATCTTCAGCTTCAGGCCGCACGCGCAGGTCAGAAAGATGAACTGGTTGACCCTCCGCATGATGTCCCCCACCTGGCGCATCTGGTTTTTAAGC
This sequence comes from Sedimentisphaerales bacterium, assembly GCA_037381725.1. Lineage (GTDB taxonomy): Bacteria > Planctomycetota > Phycisphaerae > Sedimentisphaerales > Anaerobacaceae > JAFGTG01. Next base: position 2,308 of record JARRQQ010000088.1, on the reverse strand, counting down.
TTGGTCTCCTTCTCGGGCGCGGCACTGGGCTCACGTAAGGCGACTTCCTCTTTCCCGGTTCGGGCGGCGACGGGAACTATCGTCTTGGAGTGCGTAACGCTCGTATAGGCATCCGAGTACTCCTTGAAAGAGGCCCCGTGCGTGAGGTTGCGCAAAATCCTTATCCTCTCGGAGGTCGGGGGATGCGTGCTCGTCAAGTCGGACAGTTTCACGTGGCCCTTCTTCTTGAAGGGATTGAGGATGTACATCGGCGCGGTGACCTTGTTCGCGGCGGCCAACTGGGGCGAGGGATCGCTTGAAATCTTCTCCAGAGCGCTGGCCAGCCCTTCCGGGTAGCGCGTCAGCCGGGCCGCTCCGGCATCCGCCAGGTATTCGCGCCGCCTGGAAAGAGCGAAGTACAACAGATACGCCATGATCGGCGCCAGGATGGCTGCTACAATCGCGACCACGAGCATGATGAGCTGGGCGTAGCCCTGACCACCTCCCGAGCCGGACGAGTACCTTCGCCGAGAGCCAGACAATGAGCTGTAGAACATACCTCTCAGGAATACTTGCGAGAGCAGCACGATGGAGCCGAGCATGATGCCGGCCAGTGTGACAAAGAGAATATCGCGATGAAGGATATGACTGATCTCGTGGGCGATAACGCCTTGGAGCTCATCGCGGTTGAGCCGGCCCAAGAGCCCCGCCGTCACGGCCACCGACGCCTTTTGGGGATTCCGACCGGTCGCAAAGGCGTTGGGCGCGCGATCGTTGATGATGTAGATCTTGGGCATGGCGGGCAGACCGGCGGCGATCTTCATCTCTTCGACGACGTTGAACAGTTGGGGATGGACGTCATGCGTGACGGGCTGGGCGCGGCTGGCGGCCAGAAGGATTTGATCACCGCTCGACAAACTGATGAGCGACAGGATCACCCAAACGGCCGTGGCGATCAGCAGACCGAACATGCCGCCCTCGGGCGCCCCGGCAACGGCCCAACCGATCACAAGACCCAATACCAGCAGGACTGTGGCCATGATGGTCATCAGAACAATAGAGTTTCTCTTATTGGCTCTTATCAGCTCCCACATAGACGTGACTCTCTTTGAATTTTCAGCCCATGGGAACGCTCGAGAACGCCGTCCCGAGCAAATACAGCCCGCCTGACTTTGGTCACAATTCGGCTCGCTTGGCGCTGGGCACAGACCGCCGTGAACACCCGTGAAGCAGCCACTATGTGAAGCTCACCTTTGGAACCTCACGCTCGGCGGCAACTTCGATCTCGAAGAAATCACGCTTGCCGAACGCAAACATGCCCGCCATGATGTTGGAAGGGAACATCTGAATCTTGTTATTGTACCTCAAGGCCTGATCGTTGTAGTTCTGGCGAGCGAAGGCGATCCTGTTCTCGGTGCCGGTCAGCTCTTCCTGGACGGCCAGGAAGTTTTGATTGGCCTTCAGCTCCGGATAGTTCTCGACAACCAGCATGAACTTGCTCAGGGCCTCGCCAAGCGCGCCTTCGGCTTTCGACGCTTCGGCGACGGTGTGCGCCTGCATGGCCTGACTGCGCGCCTTCGTGATCGCCTCGAAGGTCTCGCGCTCATGCTTCATATAGCCTTTGGCCGTCTCGACCAGATTCGGAATCAAATCGTGTCGGCGCTTGAGCTGAACGTCGATTTGCGACCACGCATTGTCCACCTGATTTCGCAGCCGGACCAGCGCGTTGTACATGCCGATCATAAAAAGGACCAGCAAAACCAGAACAACAATGACAATGATAAGGGCTATGACAGCGGATCCCATGGGCTTTCTCCTCTGCAAAATGCTTTCGGATTTGCACTACGATTTGATCTTCTTCATAACCAACGCCACAACCAGAACAACAGCGGCAACTGCGATCAACACAATACTCCAGGTACTCATAATCGTCTCCTTTGCTTAATCCCGACCATGACCAAACATGTCGTTTAATAATTCCTGAATCTTGTTGTGTTCGTCCAACTGTGCTCTCTCACAGATATCGCTCAATTCCCCTCGATCGAACCAAAGCCCGTCACCCCGGCGACATTTGTCGATCCGGAGAACGGGCGTCGAAGAGCCAACGACGATCTTCTGCATCTTCTTGTCGCAGATGGGGCAATTCCTTATCCTCTCGGTGCTCCCGGAATCGATCTTAAAGGATTTGAGAAGCTGTTTTGCCCTCTGCGGCTCGCCGAGCAGAAGCTCGAGCTCGCCAGCGTCCAGCCAGATGCCGCCGCAGCCGGGACAGTAGTCGATCTCAACGTCCTTGAGCTCAAGCGTGATCATCGCGTTGTCACAAACGGGG
>JARRQQ010000087.1:0-12505 GCA_037381725.1 Sedimentisphaerales bacterium | reverse complement strand
TTGCTGGACAAGGGCAAACAATTCCTGGAGACCGAGCTTTATAACGGCGAGTACTTCTATCAGAAGATCCAAACCGAGGGCCTCAACGCGAGGTTTCGCCCGCTCGTCAGCTCGCAAAACGGCTCCGGCTACAGCGACATTGTGGAGATGCTCAATACGCAGGGACCCAAATACCAGTACGGCACGGGTTGCCTGTCGGATGGAATCCTTGGCTGCTGGATGGCCCGCATGTGCGACCTGGGCGAGATCGTGGACGCCGGAAAGGTCCGAAGCCCTTTGGAAGCGGTGTACAAGTATAACCTCAAGCACGACCTCTCCGACCACGCCAATCCGCAGCGTCCCTCTTTCGCGCTGGGCAAAGAAGGTGGCTTGCTGCTGTGCACCTGGCCGCGCGGCGGGAAGCTCTCCATTCCATTCGTCTACAGCGACGAGGTCTGGACCGGCATCGAATATCAGGTCGCCTCGCACCTGATGCTCGAAGGCAAGGTCAAAGAAGGGCTCGATATCGTGCGCGTTTGCCGGGACCGGTATGACGGGCGTATCCGAAATCCCTTCGACGAGTACGAGTGCGGCCACTGGTACGCCAGGGCCTTGTCGAGCTACGGCCTTCTGCAAGGCTTGACCGGCTTGCGGTACGATGCCGTCGATAAGACGCTCTATATCGACTCGAAGAGCGGCGATGATTTCCGCTGTTTCCTCGCAACCCAAACGGGATTCGGCACGGCCGGCCTGAAAGACGGAAAGCCGTTCGTCGAAATGAAATCGGGTGATCTTGACGTCGAGCACGTGATCGTCTCCGGACAAGAAATGTCCCTGTGAATGGAATCGAAGATCGAATGTCGAAGATTCAAAACGCAATAAGAGTCCTGATATTAGCCGGTCTGTTCGCTTTGGCTCCGGCCGGTAATTTGCACGCCGGACAGGAGCCGAAAAAGCAACCCTACGCCTATCTCTATCCAAAGGAATTGAAAACGTTGACCCGGCATTTGCAACGGGAAGACGTCGAAGTCCGTGAGCTGCGAGAAGATATCGAGCTGGACGTTCAGGTTCCCCGGATCACCGAGGTTACAGGGAGCGAGGAGACTGTCAGGTTGAAAACCGAGTCCCGACAAGAGACCAGACGGTTTCGAGCCGGCACGGTTCTCGTCAAAGCAAACCAAGAGTCAAGCAACGCCGTGAAAACGCTCCTTGAAGCAACTTCTGAGAAACAAAAGGAAGTGCGAAGACTCTTTGGGCGGCTTGAAAAGGGCGACGACTATCCCGTCATCCGGCTGAAGGAGTACGTGCCGATCACTCAGGGTCCGGTCCCGCCGTTGAAGAAAAAGCGTGAATTCAACAAGCCGATCACATTCGAGGCCCTGTACGAAGCTAAAAAGAAGATCAATTTCAGCGGCTCTCCCGTTTCGGGACTGACCTGGCTCGATGATGGTGAGCATTATCTTCAAGTCCGTGATAGCCGTTTCTATAAGGTTCATGCGGTCAGCGGGCGCTCGGAGTTACTCTTCGAGCCGAACGACTTAGCCACGGGATTGAAGAGCTTACCGACTACCGACGAGGAGACCGCCGAATCGCTTTCAAAACGAAGGTCGTTGAACATGAATCCCAGCCGGAGTGCGGTTTTGTTCGATTATGAGAACGACTTGTACTACTGTACGCTCGACGGCAAAACGGCGGTGCGGCTGACGAGTACGCCTGGCCGGGAGCAGTACGGCACGTTTTCTCCGAACGGAGAATTTGTCGCGTTCGTGCGTGACAAGAATCTCTACGTCGTCGATATCGCCACGCAAACCGAACGGGCGCTGACGACCGACGGCGGCGGGACGATCTCCAATGGCGAAGCGGACTGGGTTTATTACGAGGAAGTCTACGGACGACGGTGGAAGGCATTCTCGTGGAGCCCCGATTCGTCCGCCATCGCCCTGATGCAGTTCGACGACGCGCCTGTTCACGAATTTACCGTTGTCAACAACACCACAAAGAAACAGGACGTGGAACAAACGCGGTATCCGCGCGCGGGAGAGCCGAACCCGAAAGCACGAGTCGGGACGGTCTCCGCAGCGGGCGGGCGGGCACGATGGGCCGACCTCGACACGTACCTCGACGGAACGTATCTGATCACGCGAATCGGGTGGACGCCGGACAGTAAACGGATATTCTTCTTCGTTCAGGACCGCACCCAGACGTGGCTCGATTTCGATACGGCGCCGAAACAAGGCGGCCAGGCCACCCGTCTTTTCCGTGAAACCACGAAAGCGTGGGTCGATGTCCCGGACGAGCCGGAGTTTCTGTCGGATGGCTCGTTTCTCTTTTTCAGCGAACGGACCGGCTGGAAGCATCTGTATCTGTACGATAGGGATGGAAAGTTGAAACATGCCGTCACAAAAGGTAAATGGGAGGCAAGGCAGCTGCGTCACGTGGACGAAAAGAACGGCTGGGTTTATTTCACGGGGACACGTGACTCGCACATCGCAGAGAATCTCTACCGCGCGGACCTGAGCGGCGGCAAAATCAAACGCCTGACACGAGCACGCGGCACGCATCGGGTAAATATCAGCCCGAATGGACGATATTTCATTGATACGTGGAGCAGCAACTCCAGGCCGACGAAGGTGGCGTTATTCGGAACAAACCGAAGAAGACTACGGATGCTCGATACGAACCCCGTTTACGAGCGCCGCGAGTATCAATTCGGCGAATACGAGCAATTCCAGATTGAAACGAAAGACGGCTTTCTGCTCGAAGCGAGTTTGTTGAAACCGCCCGACTTTGACGCGAGCCGAAAATACCCGGTCTGGTTCATGACCTATGGCGGTCCCCATGCGCCGACCATCCGCGATACGTGGGGCGGAGGGCGCGCGTACGACCAGATGCTGGCCCAGATGGGGATGCTCGTCTTTCGGTGCGACCCGCGCAGTGCCAGCGGCAAGGGCGCGTGCTCGGCCTGGACGGCTTACAAGCAACTCGGTGTTCAGGAACTCAAAGATATCGAAGAGGCTATCGAGTGGCTCAAGAGCAAACCCTACGTCGATGGCGATCGAATCGGCATGAGCGGACACAGCTACGGCGGATTCATGACCGCCTACGCCTTGACGCACAGCAAGCTGTTTGCCGGCGGGATAGCCGGAGCGCCCGTCACCGACTGGCACCTCTATGATACGATCTATACGGAACGGTACATGGACGTCCCGCAGAACAACGTGGAGGGTTACGAAAAGACGTCCGTCATAGAAGCCGCCAAAGACCTGCACGGCAGACTGCTGATCCTGCATGGAGCCATCGACGACAATGTGCACGTCGAGAACACATACAAGTTCATCCAGGCTCTTCAACAGGCCGACAAGCAGTTCGAGCTTATGATCTACCCAACGTCCCGGCACGGCGTCGGCGGAATGCACTACAGAAGGATGACGGTGGATTTCATTAGGAGCGTGCTTAAACTGACGGACCACTGCAACGGAGAATCCTCCAAGGAGAATATCGAATAACGAATATCGAATTCCGAATGTCGAAGTAAGGTGAGCACGCAGTGCATGGGTGACATTCTAGTTCATCATTCGATATTCAGCGTGCCTGCTTTCGAGAGTGACGTAGTTCCGTCCACGCCGCGGCTCCGACGCAGACGATGCCGCCGATCTCGAGAATTCTGAACATCGGGAAATTGCCCGGATGATGTCCCAATATCGCCACGTCCCCGCCACTGGCGCGGATCAATACGAAGGATCCGAGCAGCACGAGACCGAACAGAGCCAGGGCGTATCGCCGCCACGTCCGCCGGAACGCCCAGACGAGCAATGCCGTGAGAATGAGGCCGACGATAGCGGAACCCACGACCATCCACTTTCGCACCACAATGCGTTCGGTGGACCACCCCTGATCGAGAGAGATTTGTCTGGCGACTTGCAGAATCAGAACCTGGAGGTCCAGTTGCTTGTTGATGCTCATCAACAGCATGAATACCGTCAGGCACCACCAAAACGCGCGATGCCCGTCGAGGCGCGATGGACGAGGGACACGCTTGCCGATACGCAGGGCATAGACCGCGCAAAGGCCGGTGGCTATAAAGTACATCACCGTCGTCACCCATCCGAGAACGGTAGGGTCTCCGATTCCCGGTCTCCAGTGGCCGTTGACCATGACAGCCAGAACGTGAGTCATTTCGGAACCTTCTGCGACGGCGGCACGGGACTGCGAGCCGGAAAGTAATAGATGGGCGGATGCTCCATCTCACTGATCGTGAAATATCCCCGACCGTCGGCGTCGAAGCAGATTCCCTCACCCTGGGGCTCCGGAATCAGCTTAAGCGGAACGGGCGTCGTCTTGAACGCTCGCCAAAGAGGCTTGCCCTTCGGCCGGACCCATATCGACGCGCCCACCACGCCTCGCACCATAACCAACCGTCCGTCGGGTGAGACGTCCCCCGCGACCGCAAGGCCCCACGGTAACCGGGTGACCAGTTTCAGAGTGTTTCGCCTTGTGGTGGATTGCGGATAAGCGGCCCGGTAGACCCGACAGAGCAGCTCGCGCTTGGCAATAATGTAGATGTCGCGGCTGAGGGGATCGACCAGAAGGGTCTCGGCGTCTTTCGGACCGTCGGGATAAACCAGCTCAATAGCCTCAGCCGGGCCGGTCGTCATCTCGACGGAAGCACCGTTCGGATCGACCTTAGGCTCCGGCAGCCGGTAGACCGTTATGAAAGGATAGCGAGAGCCATTGTCGCCGATATCGCCTATATACAGGAGGTCGTGCTGCGGATCGGGGCCGGGGCCGATGGCAATGTCTTCCCAATCCCGGCAGCGAGCGCCCTTGATACGACAGGTCGCAAGGAGCTTGCCTTCCGGATTGATGGCGTACACGTCTGCGGCATGGCCCGAATCGTTGTGGACCCACAGTACGGGCGGGTTCTTCCGGCTGGCCACTATGCCGGACGCCTCAGTAATGAGCCCGGTCTGCACCGTCCCTGCCCGTCTACCCGGAAGGAATTCGGGTATGCCGGACTTGTCGGACGCTTCGGCTCCAGACAACACGCACGAAACAAAAAGCAAAATGTAGGGTGCCATGAATCGCACCATTTTTTTCCTTTTCTTGTTTTTCATTTGCTCCACGATACCATATTTGCTTTGGGAAAGCACCATCCGGAGTTCTGTACATACGATTTCATCCGGTTATAATGACGTCCTCAATAAACATAGGACGGACTTCCGGTCTTAGGAGACAGAATATGAACAAGCTCGGCGTGGGAATTATTGGTTGCGGTTCGGTGGCTGAGGAGTACGTCAAGGCGTTCCAAAAGGACACACGCTCCGAGGTGCGCGTGCTGGTCGATCGTAAACGCACAGGAGCTGAACGGTATCGTGAACAGTACGATTTGAGCTGCGCCATCGAAACGGACGCGGACGCGATGCTCAAGCGTGAGGAGGTGGACATTGTCGTGGTCTGCACGCCTCACTATTCGCACACGACCTACGCCGTTGCGGCTGCGCAGGCGGGCAAGCACGTCATCGTCGAAAAGCCCGTGGCCTTGTCACTCGAAGACGTTCGCAAACAACAGGACGCCATCCACAAGGCCAACGTCAAGAGTCTGGTCGGTTTCGTGCTCCACTGGAATCCGCTGCTGATGACTATCGACCGGCTTATTCAGGAGGGCGTCTTCGGTGACATCTTCATGGTGGAAGTGGATTACATGCACCAAATATGGGTGACACCGGAGGAGAAATGGTACGGCAGCCGGGAGCAAAGCGGAACCGCTATCCTGACCGGCGGCTGTCACGCGGTCGACGCGCTGCGCTGGTTCGCCCGGAGCGAGGCCGAGGAGGTTTGTGCCTATCAGGTGAAGACGGCCAATCCGATAGAGTACCCGGGCACGATCTCGGTCAACGTCAAATTCGAGGACGGCAAGATCGGCCGAAGCACCACGACGTTCGATGCCAAAATGCCCTACCGGTTCAACATGGGAATCTACGGCACGGAGGGCTCGCTGCGCAACAACGAGCTTTTTGCTCCGAAGCTCTTTCCCGGGCAGAACGGCTTTTTGAAAATCCCCTGCATCCTGCCGGACAGCGCCGACGTCGCTCATCATCCCTTCGAGGGGGAAGTCTCCCATTTCATGGATTGCATTATCGAGGACAAAAAGCCCTATCCGGATTTGGACGATGCGGCGCGGACGCATGAGATATGCTTCGCGGCTGATCTCTCCGCCGAGCTGCACAAGCCCGTGAACATCAGTGAATTACCGACTGCGAGCGAAAGATGATTGCGATATCGGGAACGCTCTCGAAAGGATGGATGGCCAAGGCCCTGGGCATCAGGTTCGACCGGGAATACTACTTTGATCCCAAGAGACGTTACGCCATCGACTGCCAGTGCAATGAATATGCGACCGAGCAGTTTCCAGGAATGCGGCTCTTCTACAGTGAATCCAACCTGGGGCAAATCGACTATTGGGATAAGAGCCAAATTCAGATCGGGGGCATCCAGCCGAACATGATCCTCGGTATGCTCTTAGGCGCCGACTTCGTACCCCAGGACACTTGCGACGCCGACGTCTCGCCCGGCTGCCTTATCGGCAAGAACCTCAGCGACCTGCCCGCGCCGGAAAGCCTGCTCGACCACGAGTTAATCAAGCTCTTCGACGAGCAGAGTCGCACCGTGCAAAACGACTCGCAAGGACAGCTTCGCGCGATCCCTCCGTTCTTCTGGGACGCATCCGGCCGGGCCACGATACACGGACTGATAACCACGGCTCAGAAATTGCTCGGCGAGGACATCTTCATGGACATGATCGCGCAGCCGCAGCGATGCCTGGACATCATCGGCTGGATCGGCGAAGCGTTCACCGTTCTCTGTCGGCACTTCTCGCAGATCGCCGACCTGCCGATCACGGGCGTACACGTGGGCGAGTGCTCAGCCTGCATGGTCAGTCCCGAGCTGATCGAGCAATTCGTCGTGCCGGCCACGTCGAAGATCGGCGAGCAGCTCGGACCCATCCGCCTTCACTCGTGCGGACCCAGCACGAATCACCTTCGAGCCTTTTCCAGAATTGAGAACCTCCATTCTCTCGATCTTGGTGGTGACACGTCGATCAAGGAAGCAAGGGAAATCTTCGGAAAGGAAATGCCCCTCAGCGTCTCCCCCCTGCCGAAGGACATGTCTGCCGAGAATCCGGATTCGATACTACAATGGGCAAAGCGCATCATCGAAGAGAATGACGGCGGCGACCTGGAGTTCCTGTATCACCTTGAAGCTGACTACAATATCGATACGATCCGTGCCCTGACGGACCTTATCGAGGGACGATAGACGAGTGACGGCGCTACCGGGTGCGCCCGTCGTTTCGGATCTTCTTGAGTCGCGTAGCCAGCTCTTTGACGATGTCCGGATGCTCGGCGGCGACGTTGTGTTTTTCACCGATGTCCTTTTCGAGATCGTAAAGCTGAGGTTGCGGATCGTTGCCAAGCTCGATATTGACGTTGCGGTTGATCCTCGGCCCTTTGTTCGGTTCGATATACTTCCAGTGGCCCTCAATCAACGAAAGCGTCCCGGCGTGTTCGACAAGATGATCCCGGCCGGTTGACGTCCGGCCGAGCAGCGCGGAAAGGACGTCGAAGCTGTCCGGCGCAGCGTCGCGGGCGAGCTTCCGGCCCGTGAGGTCTGCGAACGACGCCGTGAAATCGATCTGGCAAACGAGCGCATCCGACCGACCCGGCTTGACGTGTCCGGGCCAGCGAACGACGAACGGAACGCGGGTCCCGGCGTCGAACGCACTGTACTTGCCGCCGCGAAGTGGCCCGCCCGGCTTGTGACCGTCGAGCTTTTCCACGGACTGGTCCTTGTAGCCGTCGTCCACGACGGGGCCGTTGTCGCTGGTGAAGATCAATAGCGTGTTCTCGGCCAGGTCCAGGCGGTCCAGGGTCTTGAGAATCTCGCCGACACACGAGTCGAACTGCAAAATCGCGTCGCCGCGAGCACCGAGGCCGCTCTTGCCCACGAACCGTGGATGAGGCACGCGAGGCACGTGGATATCGTGCGTCGCGAAGTACAGGAAGAACCGCTCGTTCTTGTGCTTTTCGATAAATGCCTTGGCCTTACCGGCGATCGTATCGGCGATGTCCTCGTCCACCCAGCGCGCCGCCTTGCCCCCGCTCATGTAGCCAATCCGGCTGATGCCGTTGACAATCGTCTGGTCGTGCCCGTGGCTGGGGTGCATCTTGAGCAGCTCGGGATGATCTTTGCCCGTCGGGTCATTGCCAATCGGTCCGTCGAAGCTAACCTGAATGGGATCAGCCGGGTCCAACCCGACGATCCGCCGATTCTCGACGAACACGCACGGCACGCGGTCGCCCGTGGCGGGAATCAGGAAACAGTAGTCGAAGCCGATATCCTGCGGGCCGGGCTTGATGTCACCGTTCCAATCGATCGGGCTGCCTTTGGCCCCGAGGCCGAGGTGCCACTTGCCGACGACACCCGTCATATACCCGGCCCTCTTCAAAACCGACGCCAACGTCGTCCGTCCGGGATCGATAATCATGCGGGCGTCACCGCGCGCAATGCCCGTCCCCTTTCGGCGCCAGGCGTACTCACCCGTCAGCATCGCGTAGCGCGAGGGCGTGCAGGTCGCAGAAGGTGAATGCGCATTCGTGAAGCGCAGACCCTGCGAGGCAAGCCTGTCGATGTTGGGCGTCTTAATTTTCGTCGCGCCGTAGCAACTAACGTCGCCATAGCCAAGATCGTCGGCATAGATCACCACGATATTGGGAAGCTTTTCGTCAGCGGCTTTCAGCTTCGCGGGAATCATCGCCGCCGCAGCGGCCAGACCGAGAGACTTCATAAACGAACGACGGGACATGTACGCGAAGCTCATGATTTCTCCTACGACACAAGGCTCATTTGAAAGTAAAACTCTTCAAGATTGCTCCATAGCATACACGGAGTCTCTCTCTTGAGTCAACGTACTTCTTGTGTACACAACCTCCGTGTCAGACTCATCGATAAGGAACTCACTCCAAAGTCGTCCGCCGACATAAAAAAGGCTTGGGGGCGCGGTTGGCGCCCCCAAGCTTATGAACATCCGTTAGCCGGGTTGTAATAGAGGATGTATTACAAACCCGCTATCTCAATAATCTCAGCCTCAGGCAAGGCCTCGTCATAAATGCGCACGTCGTCGGCTGCGCCCGCATAGGACTCTCCCGTCGTTGGTGGATCGCCTCCAATGTAGAACATTGTAATTCCGCCGTCCGTTGTCTGGAAGGCGGATTCCTGTGAGAGGGCTCCATTGACGTAGATGCGAAAATTCGTCCCATCGCCTGTCACTGCAGCGTGTGTCCACTGGTCGGCAGGAACAACATCTGAGGCGGTCTCACACATACCTCCCGCCCAAGCCCCACCAACGCGACCACGCCAAGAGAGCCTGCCATCGCTGTTAATGAACAGCGTGTCATTGGAGGTATCAGCCGCTATCATCGCTCGAAAGACCTGCTGCCACGTGTTGCCGGCCCGCGTCGGATTAATCCAGGCAGAAAACGTAAATGATCCCTGAAACAGATCACCGGCTAACGTATCAGAAGCGGGGATCGCGACGCGGCTGTTATCAAAGGCGAGCGCTAGTCATCGTTGCCGTTGCCCGATGAGTCTATTGCGGTCGTCCCAGCCCCCGCATCCAATTTCCAATATGCCACGGGCATACAATCCGGAAGGAGCCGGATGCTGTTGATGGTGAGCATGCCCGCGCCGCCGACGGGGGTATTGTACATATCACCGATCACGAGGGTGGCGGAGACTACCGACGTGCGGTCGATATCGAACTCGTCCAGATCAACGATCCACTCAGCGCCGGTGAGTTGCGTGGCCGCCGGATCAGGGTTGAGGGCCGCCGCCATGCCGCCGCTCGCGTCTTCGAGCACCAGGTACATTGGCTCGGCCGCGTTGGATTCCAGGCCGATCTCCGTCGAGGTCAGCGGATCCGACGCAACGCCGCCGGTTGAGCTGAGATTCGAGAACACGGCCTCGGCGTAGGTACTATCGCCCGAATGCGACGTCACCGCCAGGCCGATGTAGATCGGCAGCGGGGTCATGGGAATGACCTGTGGATTCCAGGACATCGGCGTCCACGTCACACCGTCGGCGGAGTAATAGGCGCTGATCATCGGGAACGTCCGCTCAATCTTGAGCCAGACGGGCGGCGTCAGCGCGATCTGCTCGTCGGTGGCGACGGCGCTGTCGCTGGTGGCGTCCTGGTCGGCCATGGTCCTGGCCTGGAATCGAACGCCATTCTCGCCGGTCGCGTAGACGGCCGCAAAGGCCGACCCTGGATCGAGGCTCTCGCGAATCATAATGCCGGCCTTGGTCCAGGGGTCGGTAGCGTTGAGGCTCTCGACCTTGACGACCATCGAGCCGTCACCCGTGAGCGTTGTATGAGCGAACTGGAATTCGTCCGAAGTGCCCCAGATATCCGCGCCTCGTCCGACAACGGTCGTGGTGCCCGCCGCCTCATCGACGGTGATACTGCCGGGAGCGGCCTGGCCGTCATACGCAATGGCTACAGAGCCAATTCCGCCACCGCCACAGCCGCCCGTCCAGTCCTGGGCCGGATCGAGATCCAGCGTTATCTCGGAGACGAACGGTTCGACGCTGTTGTCATACGGGAAAGGCGTCACTTCATCGTAGAGAACAATCTCGTCAGTGGTTGAAAAGCTCCAGACGCGGCCCGTGCTGATTGCGCCGTCCGCAGCCACCTCATCGATACGCCAGTAATAGGTCGTGATCCACGCGAGACTTGACATATAGGTGGCCTCGGCCTGGCGCCCACGATAGATGCCCGTCGTATCAGAAGCATCCGCGGCCTCAACCGCCGCTTTGTCCGTGCCGAGATAGACATCATGCTCGGCCGCATCGTCGCCGGGCATCCAGGACAGTTGGGCCATGCGCCAAATGTCACCAGACGAACCCATGGCCGGCTGCGGGTCCCAAGCCTGACTTAGATCGTACCGCATCAACTGCTTGACCTCATCGCCGCTCAAGGCTTTGTCGTAGAACCTGAAGTCGTCGATGGTTCCTGCAAAATGGCTCCCTCGATTCCTGGAAGCGCCAAGGACAAACTGGTTGACAAGCACGTCGTTGTCGGTAACGTCCCCGGTCATGGCCAGATTGCCGTTGTAGTAGAATTGAAGGCTCGTTCCTTGGCCAACCAGCGCGAGGTGGACCCAATCCGCAACCACGGGACCGAAGACCAGAGTCGTGCCGCCGGGAGGATTGATCCGATAGAGACCCGGGTTGCTGCCATCGACGTCAATCTGAATGCCCGAGGTATTGGGCGTATGTCCGCTGAATGTGCTGGCGTACTGAGGCTCGCCCACAAATGCGGCCTTGGCCCATAGTGCGATGCTGAAAGCGGGGAAGGTGGTTGCTTCGGGCAACAAGTGTTCGACCTCATCGTCTGCGCCATCGAACTCCAGGCCGCCGCCGTCGAGCGCATCAACCCATTGCGGATCACCGATAAAGACGCCATGATGGGCATGGCCGGACATATCCACTGCGGTCCTTCCACCCATCTCATCGAGCGGCCAGTAGGTCAGAAGATTGGAGTCTTCGCCCGGCTCGATTACCGGAACCGTCGAGAAGCTCCAGACCGGGCCTTTGACCGTTTCTGTACCGAAGAACTCATCAACACGCCAGTAATAGGTCGTACCGGACTCCAGCGGACCCGGATCGTAAACTGTGTCCACGACCATTGGAGCGTCGGCCGCATTGGCGATCTGATCAGGATCGGTTCCGAAATACACTTGGTGCATGATCGGATTCCAGCCGGGCGTCCAGCTCAGATCGGTCTCAAGGTCCACGACGTTAATTAAACCATCCGTGGGTTGAGGATTGTATGCACCTCTCGGGGTAACCCAGAAGCTCAGGACGTCGCTGGTCCACGGACTCTCAGGATTGACATCATTAACCGACTCGACTCGCCAGTAGTACGTCGTATCAGGAGCAAGACCATCCGGAATCGGTCCCCCGGCAATACCTGCAGTCACCATACCCAGCGTGGTGTTCACCGCTGGAACGGTACCGGCGGCTACCTCATCGAAATTTGTACCCACATACACATTATGAGACACTGCGAGCTCGCCTGGTCGCCATTGAAGCATCTGCGAAGTGGCTTCTATCTGGGTACCATCGGGGGGAGTCAGGAACTGGGGCTCACCCACGGGCTGAGGTCCCTCCATCAAGGGTGCCAACTCGGCCTCGGTCAGCGCCTGATTCAGAATCCAGACTTCGCTGATGATTCCTTCGAAATCACCTCCATCGCCGCCGGCATTACCAGTCGCATAGACCGTGCCGCCTGTCGAATACCCAATTGAGTTGTCAGCACTGTGATTGTACATTTGGCCGCCGGGCGCTTTGGCTATCAGCGCCCCGTCCATCCACATCTCGAACCTGTCGTCTTCCTGGGCGTCCGCTCCGTCCCTGAGTACGAAAGCAACGGCATCCCATTCGTTCGAATTGATAGGGGCAGAAATCC
>JARRQQ010000086.1:18987-22091 GCA_037381725.1 Sedimentisphaerales bacterium | reverse complement strand
TCGCCCTCTTGAAGCTTGCCCTCCACCAAATGCTCCTTGAGGATCTTCTCGGCTATCGTACCCCTCATGAAAGTGACCCCCATTTTCCTTTGTATGTCCAGCTTTAAGAACCAAGTGCCTGGGGCCCGGTCATTTTGGCCGGCACGACGATTCTATCAAATTGTTCTGCGCTAAACAACCCCAAAGACAGAGCCGCCTCTTTCAGGGTTGTGCCCTCCTGGTGTGCCTTCTTGGCGATCTGGGCTGCTTTGTCGTAGCCGACGTGGGGACTCAGCGCCGTAACGAGCATCAGTGAGTTCTCAACGTGCTTAGCTATGATATGTTCATTTGCCACGATGCCCGCGATGCATCTCTCGGCAAAGCTGCGGCATCCGTCGGTCAGCAGCCGGACTGATTGCAGCAGATTGTAGATAATGGCCGGCTTGTAAACGTTCAACTCGAAATTCCCGGAGGCGCCACAAAAGGTAATGGTCGCGTGGTTGCCCATCACTTGTGCGCAGATCTGTGTTAGGGCTTCACATTGGGTTGGATTGACCTTGCCGGGCATGATCGAGCTGCCAGGCTCGTTCGCCGGTAGGGTTAGCTCCCCGATGCCGCATCGCGGCCCCGAGGCCAGCCAGCGGATGTCGTTGGCGATCTTCGTCAGGCTCGCGGCGAGTGTTGTCAGCGCACCGCTGGTTTCGACCATTGTGTCATGAGCGGCCAGAGCCTCGAACTTATTTGGAGCCGTCGCAAAGGGCAACCCCGTGATCTCGGCGATTTTCTGCCCGACCCGCCCAGCGAACTCTGGATGTGTATTGAGGCCAGTGCCCACCGCGGTCCCGCCGAGCGCCAGCTCGTGCAGCCGGGGAAGGCACTGCTCAATGCGCCGGCGTCCCCGTTCGACTTGCTCGGCATAGCCGGAGAATTCCTGGCCCAGGGTCAATGGAACAGCGTCCATCAGATGAGTCCGACCGATCTTGACGATATGCGAGAATTCGCGGCTTTTCTCATGCAAGAGGTTGGCGAGCACCTCCAGGGTGGGAAGAAGTCTCTCCGTGATTGCGACTGTTGCGACAATGTGCATGGCCGTCGGAAACGTGTCGTTGGAAGATTGGGACATGTTGACGTCGTCGTTAGGGTGCACGGGCGTCTTGGAGCCAATCTTGCCACCCGCCAGTTCGCTGGCCCGATTGGCAATCACTTCGTTGACGTTCATGTTGGTGTGCGTGCCGCTTCCGGTTTGCCAAATGCTCAGAGGGAACTGGTCGTCCAGCTTGCCGTCGATGATTTCCTGGCCGGCTTGCTCTATCCAGCGGGCCTTGTCTTCGGAAAGCAAACCCAAATCTCGATTGACCAAAGCGGCAGCTTTCTTCAAGACCGCAAAGGCTCGAATCAACTCTATGGGGATTTTTTCGATACCGATATCGAAATTATGCAGAGATCGCGCAGTCTGAGCGCCGTAGTAAGCGCTTTCAGGCACCTCCACCGCCCCCATGGTGTCATGTTCAATCCTTTTCTTCATGACGGGCTCATCGCAATCGCCTCATCTTTTTTAATTCTTCCCGCCGCGACAGCGTGCCTGTATCGTGAGAAGCATGCCGACAGGGCTCGCAATTTTATTTCACCATACGAGCGGGACATTCTCAAGTTCAAATCAAAAAAATCGGCTTTTGTAGGAAGATTTTCCGATTCCAGGTACAATTGCGTTGTCAGCCGAGGCCGAGCAGGCTGTGAAGGTGGAACAAAATTGCTACGCGATGAAAACACTTGACAGGGACCGCGTTGGAATGGCACAATCAGTGAAATCCGTGATTGGGACAGGTTTTACGTATGGATCCGTTGGGACAAATTGCAAGAGAACATGTGGAACTCAGCCGGCGATATTTTCTTCAGTTCGGCGCGACGACGGTGGCAGGCTTGCAGGCCTCCCGGCTTTGGGCCGCGGGGTACGAGACGAAGACCCAGCCATTGCTTGCCGAGGCAATTTCGAAGCTGGAGTACCTGACCCGGGAGGAGAATTTCACCAATTACGGTCGAGGCAAACCGCCGCCACACAAACTACCGCTGGAGAAGCTCCGCGAAGTGGGCCTGGTTCCCGAGACCTGGCAATTGGAGGTTGTCCCCGATCCGGAGAGCAACGCCAAGGTGGACCGGCCACTTTCCAAGGCCCAGGGGACGGCCTTCGATTGGGGCAGGCTTATGAAAATGGCCGAGCCACGCGCCGTACGTCTTATGGGTGTGATATCCTGTACGAACGGTCGCTTTCCTTGCGGCATGGGGCTCTGGGAGGGTGTGCCTTTGAGAGACGTTGTATGGTTGGCGCGGCCGACGGGCAACGTCCGCCGCGTCTCTTATTACGGCTACCATAACGACGACCCTGAGCAGCTATTCCAGAGTTCTCTGCCCATCGGCCGGGTTCTCGAAGACCCGCCAGGGGAACACCCGATCATTCTCTGTTACAAGCTCAACAACGAGTGGCTTACGCCCAAGCGAGGCGGTCCCGTCCGCATGCTGGTTCCCGGAGAATACGGAAACAAGTCCGTCAAGTGGCTCCAGCGTATCGTCCTGACAAACAATCCCCAAGCGAACGATACGTATGCCACCTGGAACAACGACACGGTCAGCCACCTCAAAACCTGCGCTCGCTTCATTCATACCCCGAAAGAAGTCAAGGCGGGCCAGGCCGCACCGATTACGGGGCTGGCACAGGTAGGCATGTCCGGCCTGAGCAAGGTTCAATACTGGCTTCACCCCGCGGGCGAAGCGCTGCCTCAGAACGATCCTTACTTCGGCAAAGGCCAATGGAAGGACGCGGACATCTTGCCCCCTCCAGAGCATTGGGGCGGCGGTCTTTCGGACGGAAAGCTGCCGGCGATCCCGCGTCAGTTCGATGCCGCCGGCAAGCCGCTGCGCTGGCCCATCCCCAACACGATTGTCCACTGGGCCGCTTTGCTGATGGCGGCGAGCCCCGGGCAATATGACCTTCGCTGTCGCACAATCGACGCCAACGGTGTCGCCCAGCCCATGCCGCGTCCATTCCTCAAGTCCGGCCACAACGCCATCCAGAAGGTGCGAATCGTCGCTGGGTAGGTTTCTCGCCGTCAGATAACTCTTTATAAACG
>JARRQQ010000086.1:9054-18965 GCA_037381725.1 Sedimentisphaerales bacterium | reverse complement strand
AAAAACGGCCGTGCAACTGTAGAATACGTATACCGGAAATACGAACAGACGACTGTTGTACCGCATTTGTCGTGAGCAGACGGGATGCTGCCGTTTGAAGAAGCGCTCAGAACTGTTTTGGATTCAGCCCATCGGCTCGCCGATGAGCGGGTCGATATCCGCAACGCGGTCAATCGAGTTCTGGCTGAAGATGTCGAATCCAACATAGATATCCCACCATTCGACAAGTCTCTCAGAGACGGGTACGCGTGCCGGCGGGCCGATTTGGCGAACGAGCTAACGGTGGTCGAGACCATCCCGGCCGGGTACACGCCGTCCAAGGCTATCGAGCCGAGTCAGTGCGCGAAGATCATGACGGGCGCGGTAATGCCGGAGGGCGCCGACTGCGTGCTCATGAGGGAATACGTCGAGACGCTGACGGAAGATACCGTCCGTTTCGCAGGAGAAGATACGGATGACTACATATCCCGAAGGGCCGAGGACGTTGCGGCCGGGCAGGTCGTCTTGTCGCAAGGGACTCTCCTCAAGCCACATCACATCGCCATTCTGGCGACGGTCGGGCGCATCCGTCCGCGCGTATCGAAGGCCCCGAGGGTGGGCGTTCTGGCTACCGGCAGCGAGCTGATCGACCCGGCGGGCAAACCGAAGCTGTCTCAGATAAGAAACAGCAACAGTTGTCAGCTTGTAGCACAAATCGAGCAAATGGGTGCCATCGCGACGAATTACGGTATCGTCGAAGATACGGAAGAAGCCATCGACGGCGCGTTCAAGAAGGCGGCCACCGAGAATAACGTCGTTCTTGTGTCGGGCGGCGTCTCAGTAGGTGATTTTGACTTTGTCCCAGGAATACTGAAGCAGAACGGCTTTGATTTGTTGTTCGAGAAGGTCGCCGTGAAGCCGGGCAAGCCTACTGTCTTCGGCGTCTCGGGTGAGGTCTATTGCTTCGGGCTGCCGGGCAATCCTGTCTCGACGTTTGTCCAGTTTGAAATACTGATGAAACCCTTTCTGTATAGACTGATGGGATACGACTATCAGCCTCACGATCTCCGCCTGCCGCTCGATGGGTCACTGAAACGCAAAGACACTGAAAGGCAGGAATGGTTTCCGGTGACCATCACGGAGGCGAGGACGGTGAAGCTTGTCCCATACCACGGGTCCGGACACATCAGCGCATTAGCCGATGCGGACGGGCTGATCCCTGTTGACGTGGGTGTCGCTCAGGTTGAAGAAGGAACGATTGTTCAGATAAGGTTGATTTAGGTAATGAACGTCGACTATTTGAGAGTATCGGTTACTGTCCGGTGTAACCTTCAGTGCGTCTACTGTAATCCAGTGGGATGCTGCGGGATCAGACACTGTGATGATCTTCTGACGGCGCACGAAATAAGCCGGGTGGTCAGGTTGCTCGTTGAGTGCGGCATCCAAAAGGTGCGCATCACGGGTGGCGAGCCGTTGCTCAGAGAGGACGTTGTCCACCTTGTAGGAGAAATGGCCGGCACTGAGGGTATTGAGGACCTATCACTTACGACGAACGGTGTGTTCCTCGAATCGTTTGCGGCTGAGCTCAAGGCGGCCGGTTTGCAGCGGGTCAACGTGAGTGTCGATTCGCTGCAGCGTCAGACCTACACCCGAATCACGGGATGTGATCTGCTGCCAAGTGTTGCACGCGGCGTTCACAAGGCGATAGAAGTAGGCCTGATGCCCGTCAAGCTCAACAGCGTCATCGTCAGGGGATTCAACGATAGCGACGAACAAATCGCGGCTCTGGCGGAGATGAGCGTTCGTTTGCCGATCGCGGTCAGATTCATCGAGTACTGCCCCACCAACGCGTGCGCGAGACCGGCGACGGACTATCTGCCCAATAGGATTGTCCGAACCATTATCGAGCGTGAATTCGGACCTCTTTCCGGCGCCGTGTTTGGGCCTGGCAGCGGCCCCGCTCTCTATTTCAAAATCAGCGGCTCAGTCGGGACCATCGGTTTTATCAGCGGACGGTCTTCGATCTTCTGCCAATCGTGCAGCCGGCTGAGGTTGACGAGCGATGGAAAGCTCATGCCGTGTCTGTATTCGGCGCAAACCTACGATTTTGGCGGCCTCATTCGCAATGGCGCTGGTGATGAGCGAGTGCGGAATCTCCTGAAGCTGGCGGTCAGTGAGAAGAGTCGCTTTACAAAACTGAACTCGTTCAGAGACGGGTTTTCGATGTGCGGGATTGGAGGTTAAGTGCGGTGATGGGTAATGCCGGCATGGTGGACGTGAGCGCCAAGAACGTCACTCTGAGGACAGCGAGGGCAAGTAGTACGATTGGGCTGGGGCGCGAGGCTTTCCGGATTCTCAGGCGAGGTCAATGCGTCAAGGGGGACGTGCTTGCGACGGCGAAAGTGGCGGCTATTAATGCGGTCAAATCGACGCCGACCATCATCCCGATGTGTCACCCGATTCTGATCGAAGCGATAGACGTGGACTTTGGATTGAATGAGACGGAGGCGTCGGTCACGACGACGATAACGGTCAAGTCCTCCGGCAAAACGGGGGTGGAAATGGAAGCCTTGGTGGGGGCGAGCATCGCCGCTTTGACGATTTACGATATGCTCAAATACACGGGCAAGGAGATGGTCATTGGCCCGACGCTTCTGCTCGAAAAGACAGGTGGGAAAAGTGGCAGCTACAAAAGGCCGGATTAGGGCCATATCTGTCTCGAAAGCAAGGGGCACACAAAAAGTCAACGTGCCGGAGGCTGAGTTGCAGGCAGATTTTGGTATTGTCGGAGATGCTCACGCGGGAAATTGGCACCGGCAGATTAGTCTGCTCGGCATCGAGAACATAGACACGATGCGAACCAAGGGAGTGGACCTCTCGCCGGGCGACTTTGCGGAGAATGTCACCACGGAAGGGATCGACCTGAGCGGCTTGGTCGTCGGCAACAAGTTGAGACTTGGTGGCAACGCCCAGCTTGAGATCACGCAGTTCGGCAAGACCTGCCACGGGCGATGTAGAATCTATGAACGAATCGGCGACTGCATCATGCCCCGGGACGGCGTTTTTGCCAAGGTGATTCAGGGAGGCGCGATCCACGTCGGTGATGTCATAGAGGTCATTGGAGATGGCAATCAGAGTAGTGATATTGACCATTAGTGACGCGTGCGCCAACGGCGAACGAGCGGACCTGAGCGGTCAGGTCCTTGAGGATATGCTCCCCAAGGCCGTCTTTGAGGTTTGTGCGAGAAGCATCGTTCCAGACGACTACCGGGCCATCACCAGGGAGTTGCGGGGCTTCTGCGACGATCAGGGGGCTGACGTCGTGCTGACAACGGGGGGGACCGGACTGGGGCCGCGCGACGTGACGCCAGAAGCGACGGCCAACGTGTGCGATAGAATGGCTCCCGGTCTCAGCGAGATTCTCAGATCTGAGAGCTCCAAGAAGACTCCGAACGCCGCGCTCTCGCGGGGTGTCTCGGGCATGCGTGACGACACGCTTATCATAAACCTGCCGGGCAGCCCAAAGGCTGTGCGCGAATGTCTGGAGATCATTGTAGACATTCTGCCCCACGCCGTGGAAATGGCGCGCGGCGGCGGACATTAATTGAAGGAGCAAAGATGGCTTTATTGCAGCTTTTCACTGCGTTCTTGAAAATCGGCTTGTTTGCCTTCGGTGGAGCGTACTCGTTCGTGCCGCTCATCGAGCGGGAGGTTGTGGAGAACCACCCGTGGCTCGCCAAGGAAGAATTCATGGAGATACTTGGAATCGTGAAGGTATTTCCGGGTGCGATATCGATCAAATTTGCGACGTACACGGGCTACAAGGTCGCCGGCGTTCCCGGTGCGATCATCGCCAACTTTGCCAATATCCTGGCTCCGGTTCTGTTCATCATGGCTGCCTCACTCCTTTATGCGAAATACAAAGACGTTCCATTCGTTAAAGGGAGCCTCGGGATGATCCAGTATGCCGTGTTTGCCATGATTTTGGCCGTGGCGTTTCAGTTGGTTGACAAGACGGGTATATTCCAGTTGAAGAACACGGTCGTCGTGGTCGCGGCCCTGGCGTTGTTTTTTCTCACGAAGATACACCCTGCCTTTATTATCGTGGGCGCGGGGTTGTATGGCGGACTGATCGAAAAAATCGCCTCGACGTGAGAGACGCGCGACGAAGACTGTTTCGCTAACGTGGATTGGCTTATGATGTGAACAGGCAAGGTCGGTGGCGCGCCGGTCGGGTCTGTTTTGGGCGGTCCGATTTCAAGGGAGGTTGTTTATGGATGCAACATTAACTCTAACCGTCAACGGAGAAGAAAGGACCGTCGTGACCGATCCGCAGAGACCGCTGCTCGACGTTCTGCGGGAGGATTTGCACGTGACCGGTCCGAAGTACGGCTGCGGCGAAGGCCAATGCGGTGCTTGCACCGTGTTGCTGGACGGCAGGCCGACTCGCTCGTGTATCTTGCCCGCGGCCATGGCGAACAACAAGAAGATCGTGACCGTTGAGGGGCTGACCGACGGCGACCGTCTCCATCCGGTTCAGCAGGCGTTTCTCGAAGAAGGAGCAGTTCAGTGCGGCTATTGCACACCCGGTATGATCCTGACGGCCGTCGCGCTGCTCAGGGAAAACCCCCGGCCCACGGACGAGCAGATCGTCGAGGCAATGAACGGCAATATATGCCGGTGCAACGGGTACACGAAAATAGTCAGTGCCGTCCGCCGCGCAGCAATGCAAATCACGGAGGTGAAATAGTTATGATCGAAGACACCCTTACCGAGGAAATGATTGAATCCGGGACCGATGACCAGCTCAAACTGAGCCGGCGGGCCTTCGTGCAAATGTTGGGGACGGGCCTCCTGATTACCGTCACTGAAGGCGTCTCGTCCGGCCAGAGGTTTCGCGGCCGCCGCGGAAGATCCATCACCGTCGCCGCGCGTGTGCACATCAACGAAGACGGCACGATCAGTGTTATGACCGGCAAGGTCGAGGAAGGCCAGGGACCCCGGGCGCAACTCTCCCAGGCGGCCGCGGAGGAGTTGCGGGTTCCGGTCGAGAGGATCCGCCTGATCATGGCCGACTCAGATCTGGTGCCTGATGACGGTCGAACGGCGGGGAGCCGGACGACTCCGAGCACCGTACCCGCCGTCCGCCAGGGAGCCGCGACGGCCCGCGAGCTTCTGACGCAACTTGCCGCCAAGCGATGGAAAGGGGACCCCGGCGCCTTGAGCGTGCACGACGGTATGATCGCGCACAAAACGAATGGGCAGACCATCAGCTATGCGGACCTGGCCAAATCAAGAGCCGTTGCCGAGGTTTTCAAACAGAACATCCCCTCCGGCGTGATGGTTACGCCCGTAAGCGAATGGAAGACGCTTGGCGCCTCGGTATTCAGACCGAACATTCGGGATGTCGTGACCGGGGCGCATCGCTACCCGTCGGACATTGTCCGGCCCAACATGCTCTATGGAAAAGTCCTGCGTCCCCCATCGTACGGAGCGACACTCGATGCCATCGACCTTTCTGCCGCCAAGGCAATGAAAGATGTCATGGTGGTTCGGGACGGGCAGTTCGTGGGCTGCGCTGCGCCGTCTTCGTATCGTGCGGTTGAGGCGATGGACGCCATTGCCAAGACGGCATCCTGGAGGACGGTTTCCCATCCATCGAGCAAAGAGATTGTCTCATATCTCAAGCAGCATGCTCGCACAGGCGGACGGTCACGGCCTCGAACAAGCGGTTCCGTCGATTGTGCCTTTGCAGGTGCCGACAAGGTGCTCAGCGAAACGTACAACATCGCCTACATTCAGCATACTCCGATGGAGCCGAGAGCGGCGGTCGCAGAATGGAACAATGGCAAGCTAACCGTATGGGCCGGCATCGATGGACCTCACCAGGTGAAGGCGGACTTAGTTCGGGCTTTGGGTGTTTCCTCCGACCAGGTCCGTGTCATCGTCCCGGACATGGGCGGCGGTTTTGGCGGCAAACACTCCGGCGAAGCGCCCGAAGAAGCGGCTCGCTTGGCTAAGGCGGCCGGACGTCCCGTGTCCGTGCGATGGACGCGCGCCGAGGAGTTCACGTGGGCCTATTTCCGCCCGGCAGCCGTCATCGAATGTAAGGGGGGATTGGACGGGAAAGGTACGTTGATAGCCTGGGATTTCACCAACATCAATGCTGGCGGCGCGGGCATCGACACGCCCTACAACGTGCCCAACACGAGAATCGTGTCTGCCGGCTCGCGATCTCCATTGCGGCAAGGCGCCTACCGGTGCCTCGCCGCTACCGGCAACAATTTCGCCAGGGAGTCCTTCATGGATGAGCTTGCTGCTGCGGCCGGTGCGGACCCACTGGCCTTCCGGTTGGCCCATCTTGGGAATCCTCGCATACGAACCGTGCTTGAGGCAGCCGCGAAGCATTTCGACTGGCCGGCGAGGCGAGAGAAGGTCACGTCCACTGTCGGCGTAGGACTGGCCTGTGGGACAGAGAAGAACTCCGTCGTGGCCGCATGCGCGGAAGTCGAGGTGGACCGTCAACGGGGCGAGATCAAGGTCCGTGAGGTCTGTGAGGCCTTTGAATGCGGCCCGATCCAGAACCCGGCGAATTTGACGTCGCAGGTGCAGGGGTGCATTATGATGGGCTTGGGCGGTGCGCTGCGCGAGGAAATGGAATTCAAGAACGGCAAAATCTTGAACGCCACTTTCACACGCTATCTGGTCCCTCGCTTCAGAGATTTGCCGAAGATCAGCGTTCATCTGGTGAACAACACCGATATCCCTTCGGCCGGTGCGGGCGAGACGCCGATCATTGCCATCGCCCCGGCTATCGGCAATGCTGTCTTCGCAGCGGCGGGTATTCGTCTGCGTTCCATGCCGATGCAAAATGCCTTGCGCAAGGTCTCATGATGGGCGGATTCACGACTTTCGGAACACGGCATGAATAGAACTAAACGCCCCATAGACGTTTACGCGAAGATCGCGGAACTCATCGACAGCGGGCAGTCTTTTGCGGTGGCCCTTATCTTGAAGGCCGAAGGCTCGACGCCCCGCAAAGCGGGCGTCAGAGCCGCGATAGATGGGAGCGGCAAGATATGGGGGACGCTTGGCGGCG
The DNA here is from genome assembly GCA_037381725.1 of Sedimentisphaerales bacterium. Classification (GTDB taxonomy): domain Bacteria; phylum Planctomycetota; class Phycisphaerae; order Sedimentisphaerales; family Anaerobacaceae; genus JAFGTG01. The sequence continues at coordinate 11,887 of JARRQQ010000086.1, read as the reverse complement.
GCATTGTGGAAGCGGAGGCCCAACGTCGCGCGGTCGAGGCCTGCCAATCAGGACGCCCGATTGTCTTCGACGTTGAACTGCAAGGAGTAGATAGCATCAACGATGTCCCTATCTGTGGCGGTAAGATGCGTATCCTCGTTGATCCGACAGCCGCAAAAGACAAAGCATCTTACGCCCAGGTGACCGAGGCGATCCGCCGGCGGCAGCGCGGCGTCGTGCTTACTACCACACGGAGTGCGGAGCGTACGGATGTCGCATTTCAGTGGTTTCCACAGGAGAGAACACCGTCAGACTCCGCCTTTCCGGAGGCTCAGGCCATCAGATCCTGCCTCGACCGTGAAACTGTGCAACTCTTTACCGAAAGCCCTCAAGAACCGGATGTCCAAACAGAAGTTCTGGTCGAGCCGGTGGTTCCGAAGCCGCTTCTGCTCATCGCTGGTGGCGGGCACGTCGGGCAGGCCGTGGCTGTTCAGGCAAGCCTCGTCGGTTTCGATGTCACCGTCATCGACGAGCGGCCGGAGTTTACGGACCAGGGACTTTTCCCGGAGGGAACCCAAACGTATTGCGGCGACATGGCCAAACAGACCGCTGCACTGATCATGGACGATACGTACGTCGTCATTGTTACTCGCGGGCACAAGCTTGACGCCGAGGTTCTGCAAGCATGTATCCATAGTCGCGCCTCGTACGTTGGCATGATTGGCAGTAAACGAAAGGTGGCTCTGATGCGACGACATTTCATTGAATCGGGCCTCACTACGGAGCCGGAATTCGACCGGGTCTTTACGCCGATCGGACTGGACATTGGGGCCGTGACCGTGCCTGAAATCGCAACAAGCATCATGGCCGAGCTGATCGCCGTTCGACGAAAAGGCATCGTTCACGAGGTTCCCCACAGGGAGGACGGGCCATGATTTGCGGCGTTGTTCTTGCCGCGGGTTGCTCCCGGCGAATGGGTGCACAAAAGCTTCTACTGCCCTTTGCCGGCAAGACCGTCGTCGAGCATATCGTCGATCAGCTTCTTGCCAGCAAGCTGGACGAAGTCCACGTGGTCGTGGGCAACCAGGCTCAAAAGGTCACGAAAGCACTCTCGGAGCGACCGGTTTCTGTCGTGACAAATGCGCAATACGAGTCCGGAATGCTCTCTTCGGTCCGTTGCGCCCTCCGCAATCTACGGCAAGAGTGCCGCACCGTCTTGGTTGCGCTCGGAGACCAGCCTTCCGTCACCAGAGAACTGATTGACAAGATGCTACAAGCCTTCGCGGCCGCCGGCAAGCGCATCCTTGTCCCCTCCTGCAACGGCAAACGAGGCCATCCCGTCATGTTTTCCACGGCGTACCGCAGCGAGATTTTGGCGAGCTATGATGACGTGGGTTTACGGGGACTTCTGCGTGCTCATTCTGATGATGTCTTTGAGCTGGAGGTCCCGAATTCCTCTGTGCTCTCGGATATGGATTATCCGGAAGACTACCATCGTGAGGTTGCATCCATCGAGTAAACTGCACGCCCGGACATCGACAACGTTGGTGCCGCACATAATCAGAATTTCCGGGTTGACAATTGCGGATTCTATGCCTAAAGTGAGATCGATGCTCGGGAATGCATTCTCTTGGATAGGGAGTTTCTTGCTACGTGCTTTCGGTGCGGCGATGTAACTCAAACCAACCTTTTTTGGAGGCTAACATTATGGAACGCGAAGCAATGGTGAAGGTGGTGCTGGTCTGCCTGCTGGTCGTATCGTTCGTGGTGCCGGCGAGCGTATCGGCCCAACAGCCTCGCTCTCGAAGAGGTGGGCTGTACGGCGACTGGTTGATCACGATGAAGTTCGGCGAGCGAGATGTGCAATCGATCCTTTCCTTTTCGACGAACCGCGAGGGTAACTACACCGGTCAATGGATCAGCTTCTGGGGCGCGAACGATCTGCAGGACGTCAAATTCGAGGACAACAAACTCAGCTTTATGCAGACCATCCGTTTCCAGAATCAGGAGATGACCTCGAAATTCACGGGCAAGATCGAGGACGGCCGGCTTTCGGGCACACTGGTCGGCGACCGGGGCGAGACGGAGATCAAGGGCAAACGCGCCCCGAGACCCCCGCGCGGCGTCGGAAGCTGGGACATGAAGATCAAGGCCGGCGACAGAGAGTTCACGGGGACGCTGACGATCACGGCCGACAAGGAAGGTAATCTCATTGGGACGTGGACGAGTTCCAGGGGCCAGAGCAAGGTGACGGACGTGAAATATGAAGGCCGGACGTTGACCTTCAAGAGAACGATCGACAGAGACAACGGTCCGATGGAAATGACCTTCGAGGGGACCGTCGGCTACAACTCGCTTGAAGGAGCGTTCAAGAGCGACCGCGGAGAAGCGACCGCCACGGGAACGCGCGTCGGAGCCGCGGTTATCGGCACGTGGAATCTCAACATCGAATCAGAACAGGGCACGCGCAAGCAAAGGCTGCGGATCAATCCGGATCTGAGCGCTCTTTACGGACCCACGCCGATCAAGAAGATCACTCTCGACGGGGACAAGATCAGCTTCAAGTACGTCCTTCAATTCGGCGACCGGGAATTCGAAACGAGCTTCGAAGGAAAGGTCGCAGACTCCAAGCTTACGGGAGAATTGAAGACGTCCAGAGGCACGTCGAAAGTCACGGGCACCCGGCGCACGTTCAGGAGGCGGGGTTCGCGGCAGTGATATTATGGGCCCGACATTGCTCCTGCCCCGGAAAACCCTCAGCCCAAGGCAGTCCGGGCCAGGATAGAACAGCGGCTATTGCAGGGGCTCCGGCGCCACGGGTTCACCGCCCGGCGCTGCGAGCCCCCGGCGCTGT
>JARRQQ010000086.1:0-9033 GCA_037381725.1 Sedimentisphaerales bacterium | reverse complement strand
CGGCGCTGTAGAAGAGAACCTTCGAGCCGGTAGAGGGAAACCAGCGCTTTGAGGTAGTTGGCGACGGCCTGAATCTCGGCGATCTGGCTCGCCACGAGATCCCTTTGGGCCTGGCCGACCAGCAGCGAAGTGGATTTGCCGACGCGGAACTTTTCGGTCTCCACACGAAGTTTCTCCTCCTGAAACTTCCGGGTAGCGCTGGTTGCGGAAATCTGCTCCCGGGTTCGGTTCACCTCGACATAAGCCGAGCGTACGTCGACCTGCACAAGTTGTGAAAGGTTCTCCAGCGCCTCACGAAGCTGCTGCCGGGTCGCTACAGCACGAGCATACCGGGCGCGGGCGCTTCGATTCAAGGGCGCCCCTTCGAAGGTCAACCCCCAGGTAACGTCGTAATTGCCCCCATCTATGTTATTCACTGCCCTGTTGAACGTATCCGCGTAGCCCGTCTTGCCGAAAGAAATGAACATATCCATTTGCGGCAGTAGGCCGTTCTTGGTTCGCACAACATCGAGGTCACCGCGCTGAATCTGGAGTCTGGCTTGATTAAGGTCGGGACGCATTCGCAGCGCGACCTCAACGTGCTTGGCGACGTCGTCGAGCTTAACGTCCGGCGGTGCCGTGTCGTATTCGAGAACGATATCCCGGTCCCAGTCGATGCTCCTCGACGGGTTCAAGAGCCGCAGTAAATCGAGACGTTCCTGGGCGAGGGTGCTCCGGGCGTTGATGAGATTCTCCCTTCTGAGAGCAACCTCGGCTTGAGCGGCGGCAAGTTCCGTCTCGGCCAGGTCACCTAATTTGATGCGCTCTTTCGTCTCAGTCATCTGCTTTTCGGCGAGGTTCAATGAGTTCGTGTAGATTTCGATCTGCCTCTTGGCAAGCGCGTAATCCCAGAACTTCGATTCCACCTGCTCGACGAGAATCTCCGTGAAGCCGCGAAGCTCGTACTCGGAGATACGTGTGTCCAGCCTGACTTGATTAACTCGAGCCAGATTGGCCTGGACATCTAATCCTCGCAGAAGAGCTTGAGTCACCGTGACGCCGAGACGATTGGCGGTGAAGGTGTCACTGTACAGAGAGGAATCCGTATAGCTCGTGCTGCCCTCAAGATCGAGGGCGGTGCCCGTAGGGAACAATTTCGACAACAGAACCGAGCCGTTAATGGAGTCTACCGTGGAGCTTTCCGTGCTGGAACCGGCGCGCGAGAGCCTGTCGGCCACGGTCCTTCGGTTGGAAATCTCCGGCGTCACGAGCGGATCGAAAACGGCGAGCTCCTCCTGCTCGAACGTACGCTGTATTTGCGGATTCATTCTTTGGATGAGCAGCGACTGGTTATTCTCCATCGCCAGAAGAATCGCATCCTCGACGCCGATTTTCAACGGCCCTTCAGGCTCGGTGGCCTCATTCACGTCAACCGGGTCAGGTGTTTTCGATTCGGCCCTTTCAGCTTTCGGTTTTCGATTCACGCTGACCGTTGAAGAGTGAGTCTTACCCACCATCTGCTTATTTGGCGGGACACACGAAGCCAGCACGAGAGTCTGAAAAACCAGTGCGGTGCTATAGATTGCAGTGATCGGTTTGCGAAAAGACATAAGCATTTTTGTGGTATGTTTCAATTTGCGGCGTTCCCCTCCATCTTTCTGCCATCGGAAGTTGTCCCGGGCCTGAGGCGCTCGAAGATTGAGTATACGACGGGGACGAAAACGAGCGTAATGAGTGTCGAACTGAGCAACCCCCCTATCACGGCCCTGGCCATGGGCGCCTGCGCCTCGCCCCCTTCGCCGAGTCCGAGTGCCAGCGGGGTCAGGCCGATGATGGTCGTCATGGCCGTCATGAGAATGGGGCGCAGGCGTCGCCGGCCTGCTTCTTCGATAGCCTCACGAAGTGCCATGCCTCCCTTGCGACGAAGCAGGTTCGTATGGTCCACCAAGAGAATGGCATTATTGACCACGATGCCTTCCAGCATGATACATCCTATGAAGGACTGCACATTAAACGTCGTTCGCGTCACAAAGAGCATCAAGATCACTCCAATGGCAGCCAGGGGGACGGAAAACATCACGACAAACGGGTCGCGCAACGATTCATATTGGCAGGCCATGACCATGTAGACTAACACGAGCGCGAGAATGCAACTGAGCAGAAGCTCGCGAAAAGATTTTTGCTGCTCTTCATAATCGCCACCAAAGCCAATGGTGAAATCGTTTGGGACGGGGACTTTCCGAAACCGTTCACGCAGATCGGACAGAACGGAGCCCATGTCTCTGCCGCTGATGTCAGCCGTAACGTAGACGACCCGTTCCTGATCCTTCCGTTCGATGAGGACGGGGCCTTTTCGCGGACCGACGGTGACCACGTTTCTAAGAACGACCGGTTCGCCTTCCGAGTTGGTGATCGTCAGGTCGAGAATGTCTCGCAGGTCCACCTGCTCGGCGTCCCTGAGTTTGACCAGTATAGCAAACTCGTCGCCGCCCTCGCGGTAGTTGCCCGCCCGTGTTCCGGAGAGGATCGTCTGGAGTGCGTTGGCGATTTTGGAAACGGTCAGGTTCATATCGGCGGCTTTTTGCCGGTCGATGAGGACCAGCTCCTCCGGACTCCCCGATTCCCGGCTGACCCGTGCGTCGGTGACACCATCGACCGACTCGACGATGTCTTTGACCTGAGCGGCCAGGCGATCCGCCGTCTCAAGGTCGTGACCGCGGACCTCGACCTCGATCTTGTCGCCCTGAGTCGTGCCCAGGCGCAGGACGAACAGCCCCTGGCCGGCACGGGTGCGGATAGTCACTCCCGGTATCCCGCTCAGTCTGGTGCGCAGGTCGGCGGCGATTTCGTCGCTCGATCTGGTCCGCTGCGACTGGGGCTTCAGTGAGACGCGGATGTTGCCCGTATGCCCACCGGCTCCATGCCACGCCGAACCGCCAACTCTCGTCACTGTGCTCTTTATTTCAGGGACGGACTCGTCGACGATCTTCTCTCGATGACCTGAAATTTATCATCGAGAAGATTCAGCCTCGTACCGACCGCCATCTCTCCTTCGACTCGGACTTCGCCCTCATCCGCACTCGGCATCAGCTCGACCCCGATGTATGACGTGAGCAGCAAGCTTGCCACTAGGACCAGAACAGCGATAGCCACGACGAAAGCACGATTGGCCAAGGCAAAATGCAGAAGTTTCTTGTAAGTGCTTTCCAGTGCTTTCAGGAATCGTCCGCTCGCTTCGAAAAGGCGACCGCGAAAGCTGTGCTTGAATTTCTCATCGCTCGGCGTACGAGGAAGAATACGCGCCGAAAGCATCGGGACAACCGTCAGGGCCACGGCAAGTGAGCACAAGAGCGAAAAACTGACCACAATCGAAAGCTGCTTGAACATCACGCCGGACATACCCTTGACGAAAACCAGAGGCAAAAAGACCACCAAAGTTGTCAACGTGCTGGCAATCACCGCCGAGGTGACTTCCTCGGCGCCATTGATGGCGGCATGCTCCAACTGTTCGCCCGACTCCCTCATACGAAAGATGTTTTCGAGCACGACGATGGAATTATCGACCAGCATGCCGATGCCCAACGCCAGACCGCCGAGCGTCATGATGTTGAGGGTGGCGTGACCGAAGTACAGCAGCGCGAAAGTCGCAATAATCGAGACGGGGATGGCGGTGGCGATAACCACCGTGCTGCGGATATTGCGAAGGAACAGCAGCAGCACGAAGACCGCCAGCAGACCTCCATAAAGGGCGGACGTGCCGACGTTCGTGATGGACCGCTTAATGTAGTCCGAGGTGTCGATGATGGGTATGACCTTTATCTGCGGTATGTCATGGTTGATGCGTTCGAGTTCGGCGAGGGCGGCTCGCGCGACTTCCACTGTGTTTCTGCCGGACTGCTTGTAGAGGGACAGCCAGATTCCCGGTACACCGTTGACGCGGATGATTCGCGTGATCTTTGTCCACGAATCTTCGACACGGGCGATCTCCCTCAACTGGACGGGCGCGCCGTTTCGAATGGCGATCACGGTATCCTGAAGCTGCTTGAGGTCCGTGTATTCCCCCGGCGTTCGGACGGTGATCTCGAAATTGCCTTTTTCGATCGTGCCCGCGGGGATGTTGACGTTTCCTTCCCGGATGCGCGTCAGAATGGATTCCAGCGGTATTCCTAAGGCGTTGATCTTGGCCGGATCGAGGCTGACGTGAATCTCGCGATCCAAACCTCCGCGAATCAGGACGGCCGCTACGCCCGGAACGCGTTCGAGCCGATACTGCACCTGATCTTCGATAATCTGCCGGGTCTGGACTGGGTCCAGATTGCTCGACGCGCCAAGGCTCAATATCGAGAAGCTGGCCAGATCGTATTTGTGAAGCGAAGGCCGCTCGGCGTCCTCCGGCAAGTCGTCAATGATTCTATCCAGGCGGTCGCGGATGTCATTCGCGGCCGCGTCCAGGTCGGTCCCCCAGTCAAAGGTCACGCGAACCGTGCCCTGGCTCTCGACCGACGTCGAGGTCAGCTCTTCCACTCCCGGCACGGCGCTGACGGCCTGTTCGATCGGCCGGGCGATAAGCTCCTCAATCTCCTCGGGTCCGGCGTTCTCATATCTGCACGAAATGCTGAGTGTCGGATACGAAATGTCGGGCATCAAGTCGATCGGCAGTCGCAACAGGGAGATCACGCCCAGAAGCATGACCATCAGGACGACCATGATGGTGAAAATGGGGCGGTGAACGGCAAAGCGCGAGGCTCTCATTGCGATTCTCCTGCCCCGGGCAATATGATATCGGAACCGTCCTCGAGAAGATGATTACCTAACGTGATCGCCAGCCCCGAGATGGCCGGTTCCGTGACTTCGACCAGGTCGGCGCCGACGATGCCAGTCGTCACCGGAACGAAACGGGCCTTGAGATTCTGCGGGTCGGCGATGAAGATCCCTTCCCGATCATTTCTTCGGACCAGCGCCGGCAGAGGGACCAGAGTTGCATTCTCATGCTTGGCAAACCCGACTCTTGCCCTCACGAACATTCCTGGCTTGAGCATCAGGTCGGGATTCGGGACCTCGACTTCCACCCTTGCCTGGCGGCTGCTCTCCTTCAGCAGCGGGGCTATCCGGGTAATGTCGCCGGCAAAGGATTTGTTGGGATAGGCATCCGTAGTTATGACCGCCTGCTGGCCCACCGTGACTTTCGGGTAGTCTCTCTCAATGACGTAAACCACGGCCGTCAGCGGGTCGTTCTGCAGAATGGAGACGATTGGCTGATTCACTTGCAGAAGTGCTCCCTCGTCCACAAACCTCTCGCCTACGACACGGGTCTCGTCCCCTTCTTCCCAGAAGGCCTGGACCTTCGTGTACGAAAGCCGAACTAGCGCGGTCTTCAGAGCCGCCTCCTTCTGAGCCACTTGGGCGAGGGAGACTTTGTGCCTTGTTTGGCAAGCGTTGAAGGATGCTTCCGACGCATCCAATTCAGAAGCCGATGCGATCTGTTTTTCACGGAGCGCCTTGGCCCTTTCGTATTCCCGTTTGGCGATGTCGAGGTCGCTGGCGCAATTTGCAGCGTTCGCGTTGGCGACCCGGAGCTCGGCCCGGGCCTGCTCAACTTCCTGAGCGAACTCCTCGTCGTCCAGGACGGCGATGACTTGCTTGCGGGTCACCGTATCGCCTACGTCGACGAGCAGCTCCCTGAGCCATCCGGCAACCTTCGGCGCGACGACAAACTGGGACTTTGGCTCCAGAGAGCCCGTGAAGACGCCCACGTCGTCAATGGAACCTTTGCGGATCGGTTGGGCTTCGACGGCCACCGGGACATTGGAATGACCCGCGTTGTTCGCCGCATCGGAGTCGGCGAACCGGCCATAGAGCTGCCAACCGGCCATCGCGACAACCGCCAGGATAAGCAGCAAGAGCAAGAGCTTCTTCATCTATGTCTCCCGAATACCTTGTGCCGAAACGAAGGCCACTTATCAGGTAACCATTATACCAGAGCGTTCGTTGCGCCACCATGTAATTCCTCACTGATATGCGTCATTGATTCACGTCTGGAATTAAGGTATCATGAGGGTAGGAAGCCTTAGGGTGATGGCAGGCTAAAGACGAAGCTAGACGTGTCGGTCCCAAGGGTCCTGGCCATTTCGGAAGAAAGGAAGACATAATGGTCGTAAGAAAATCACCGTTCACGGCGTGTTCGATCATACCACTGGTCATCGTTCTTTTGGTCGCCACGTGTGTCACCATCCAGGCAGCCCCGCTTGAGTGCTTCGCCGTCAGCGATCTGGTCAGGGTGTTCGAGGATGGCTACAATTGTCCGGAGCCCGGTGATGCTATCGACGTCTTCGGCATACGAAATGAGGTCGTCTCAGCCCAGTGTGTCGTCAAGGCGAATGAAGATTTGCAGCACGTAACCGTCTCCGTGGGTCAGCTCATGAAGGTAGAAGGTTCCGGTTCCCTGCCTCACGATGCGGTGACTTACAATTTTGTGGGGTCAATCCCCATTCTTGAAAACACGCCGAAACTCAGAGCAGGTGACCTGATTCGTGAGGCCCCTGCCCGATTTCCTGACTATCTCGCGGACGACAGAGAGACTTCACTTGCGAAGGGCAAGTACAGGGCAATCTTCTTCACCGTTGAGATTCCTCGTGACGCGGAGGAAGGCGACTACCAAGGGACCGTCACTATCACTGCCGAACGAGGAGACACGTCTCTCCCGTTCCGGCTCCATGTCTATCCCCTGATGTTGCCCGATGAACGGCATCTCATGGTCACCGAATGGTATACCACAAGTGTGTTCAGGAAGTTCCACGACATCGATTCATCGGATTCCGACAAATTTTATGACATGCTCAGGCTGTACGCGGAGAATATGGCCGCGCACAGGCAAAACGTCTTTAGGGTCAGCCTTGATCTGATTGAGAGCACGTTACGTGACAACGGCAAACTGAGATTCGACTACACACGGTTCGACAAGTGGGCCGACATCTTCTGGGATACAGGCCGAATGAATCTGCTCGAGACGGGGTTTGTCGCCAGATTCGGGGAGGGTGGCTGGTCGAGCACAGAGATTACACTGCGGGATTTCCGCGTTCGGGAACAGCCGACCAACCGCCGCGTAACGATTCCCGGCCCCGAGTTTCTTTCTCAGTTTCTGCCTGCGTTCGAGGAACACCTCAAAGAAAAAGGCTGGCTGGACAAGACGGTATTCCATATTGCCGACGAGCCGTCGAACCACAACGTGATGGGATGGAGGCAAGCGTCGGACTACGTGCATCGTTACGCCCCGCGCCTTAGAAGAATAGACGCAATCGAAACGACACATTGCCTCGACAGACTGGAGATTTGGGTCCCCAAGCTGGATCACCTTGCAACATGGTACGATGCCTACCAAAAAGCCAAGGCACAAGGCAATGAACTGTGGTTCTACACCGTTGGGATATTTCAGAAAGGCTCTCTCCCCAACAAAACGGTAGACGTGCCTCTCATCGAATCGCGCCTCCTTCACTGGCTGAACTACCGCTATGGGCTAAGAGGCTACTTGCATTGGGGGTTCAACCACTGGACGGATGACCCGTTTGAAGCCCCGGGAAAACATCGCGGTGACGGCTGGCACGTGTATCCCAAGAGGGACGGGCTGCTGAACTCCCTGCGCTGGGAGCAGATGCGGAATGGAATCCAGGATTACGAGTATTTCTGGATGCTCGAAGACAAGATACGCAAGATCAAGGCCGGACTCGGTGAGCGACTGTCGATCATCGATCCGACCCGGCGAAGCCTGGAGATAGCCTCAGGCGTCGTCAAGACGATGAGCGACTATAGCAAGGACCCACAAGTCTTGTACGCTGCAAAGAAGCAGATCATCGAAGAACTGCTCGACCTGGACCGATCTCCAAGGGTGATTGTGCAAACGAATCCGCCCGAACACGCGACGATGGCCAAGGATTGCGTCATAGATTTGTATGGATGGGCGGAACCGGGAACGAAGGTCACGGTTCGCGGCCGGGAAATTCCTGTGTCCGACGACGGCTTGTTCATGGAGAATGTGTCCCTTTCGAAGGACCACACGTTGGTCGTGGAGGCTGAGCGCGGAACGGATACTAAAACAATCGTCCGACAGTTTAACGTCTTGTATTAACTGAGTAGCAACGCCCCGACAGCTATGGACTGCGAGGTAAGGAGATATCTTATGAAGGCATTGTACCTGTTCGCGTTTGTCATGTGCTTGTGTTTTGCAGCGTGCCCCTTGGCCGCAAAAGAGCGGCCGATGGTGTACGTCACCTTTTGGTTCGACACGGAAGACTACATCTTGCCCCAAGCCGACGACGCAGCCAAACGGCTGGCCGAGATGTTCATCAAGAGACACGTCAAGGCCACGTTCAAAATCGTCGGCGAAAAAGCCAGGGTCCTTGAAGAACGAGGACGCGACGACGTGATTGCGGCCTTAGCGAATAATGAAATCGGCTATCATTCGACGTTTCACAGCGTCCATCCTACGCCGTCCGAATACTCTCGGGACTTGGATTGGCACGAGGGCGTGTCGGAATTCATCCGCCGCGAAGGAGTTGGCCTTGAGACGGTACGCCGCGTCTTCGGCGTCAATCCCGCATGTTATGGTCAGCCGGGCGGATCGTGGACGCCGGAGAGTTACGCCGCTCTGGCAGCGTTTGATATTCCCGTCTACCTGGACGTGACCTCGCACGTCAACCTGAATAATCGTCCCTTCCGCTATTGCGGCGTACTGACGGTCCTGGAACTTGGCGACTGTGTCATGAGGACGGGCTGGGCCGACGACGATGTGCGGCAAGCCTGCGCCAAGTTCGATCGTGTTCATGAGAAGCTTACGAAGGAAGGCGGGGGCATTATCAGCATCTATTACCATCCGTGCGAGTTTGTACACCGCCAGTTCTGGGACGGCGTCAATTTCGCCCATGGGACGAACCCGCCGAGATCGGAATGGAAACTGCCTCCCTTGAAATCCCCCGAGGAACAAGAGCAGGCTTTTCACGCCTTCGAGACCTACCTGGACCACATCGTCAACCACCCCAAAGTGCGCCTCGTGACCGCCAG